>JANOPU010000312.1:0-11037 GCA_031422055.1 Ferruginibacter sp. | reverse complement strand
AATTCATAACTGCCGTTGTTTAGTTTACCAAACCGGTGAGATATCTTGACATCCAATACGCCTTTTCCGACATTCTCTACCGTATGGCCATTGATCAAACGTGTTGTTTTGAATGTTGCTGTAGTATAAGTTGTTTTTGTTTTGTTGTCGCCAATCATTTCTCTTTCCAACTGTTCCATCAGATCTGTGGTATCCTGTGCTTTTAATGCCACGGCAGAACAGAAAATGAAAATAAAGAGCAGCGTTAATTTATTTGATAGCATGGTATCCTGTTTACATTTTTTGATCAAAACTTGAATTAACGGTCACTTCAACCGATTCGGCAATATTATCTTTTACAAGTGCTGGAATGCTGATATTGTATTCCGAAAGCTTGATGAAGAATTTCGAAGTGGCAGATATCTTACCACCTTTTACAGTAATGGTACCTGTTGTGGTAATTTTTTTGGTAACGCCGTGTAAGCTCATTTCGCCTGATACCGGAACTGTATACAAACCATCTGTAGAAAATGAAACCCTGCTCAAGTCGGATATGGTTCCTTTAAAGCCTGCTTTGGGAAACTTATTACTTTCGAGGTAATTCTCGTTGAAATGTTCTTCCATCAGGGCTTTTTCAAAATGAAAACTTTTTATCAAGAGAGAAAACTGTATCTCTCCGGTCTGTGAATTGAGTACACTCATTACCTGGTTATTATCCGCTTTAATATTTTCCATAGATGTTTTGGAATAGAAGGAGATATTTCCATTTTTGGTAAAATACTTTTGTGCCTGAACTGAATTTGCCAGCATGAATATTGCAATGAATGGGATGATCAGCTTTTTCATTTGATTGTTTTTTAGATTATCTGAATTTTGTTGAATGAATAATTAGTTATTCGGTGCGCCGCTTTCTATCCAGCATTTTATTTTGGTCATTTCTGCAGTCGATAAAGAGCCTGATGCCGGCATTGTTTTTTCTACGATCGCTCTTGCATTGATTCTGTCTTTCTTGTTGCTTATCTGTGCATAGGTTTGAAAAATGACTCCGCCAGATGCACTTGCATCATGACAACCCGGAATGGCACATTTGCTTAAAATGATCGGCTGCACATCTGCAGTGAATTTTGCAGCTGCTGTTGAACAATCTACCGGCTGTGTACTCCCCGGATATAATAATTCTTCTTTATCAACATAACAACCGGTGAGGACAATGACAAAAAGAAATAGTAAGCCAGCATTTATTTTAACACGATTTATGAATGGAAACTTCATAGAGTTTATTTTAATTGTTTAATGAACCGGCTGCGATCCATTTTTTTATTTGTGTTATTTTACATTCACTCAGTTTAGTGGCATTCTTTGGCATGGCAGGAAAGCCGGGAAGATGATCTACACTTCCTATCAACTTTCCATTCAGTGCAATCAACTTAACATTGGCATGGGTAGTAAGATCAAGATTGCCACTTAGGAAATTGGGATTATGGCATCCCTTGCAATTGGTATTTATTATAGGTACAACGGCCGCTGAAAAAGTTATTGTAGAGGTATCGCAATCATTGCAGGCATTGTTTTTTGCGCCTTGCAATATCCATTTATAAATAAGGTCTTTTTCTGCCTGGGTCAATGGAGAGGAGGGCGGTCGTGGCATTATCTTGGAAGGGTCTGTTTCATTCAATACCCTGTATAACTTACTGCCATTGGGGTCGCCGGGATCTACATCAACTGTCGTCATGATCTTTAGATAGGAGGTAAGTTCTACACCATCCTGGTGAGATGCTGCATCATGGCAATTACTTTTTGCGCAACTGGATATAAGTAATGGCAGGATCTTATTTTGAAAATAAACAGTATCAGCGCTGCATGTTTGAGTTCCACCTGTTGAACCGCCACCACCTCCTGTACCAGGTGATAAAGGAGGCCCTACAGGTTCATGCCTGCAGGAGCCAAGTAAATACACGGACAGCATGACTACTGATAAGATGATCGGTATTCTTTTCATGTTTGTTGGTTAATTATTTTGATACAAAACACCTGGTTAAATACACGTCTCCCATAATTCCAAGGTCAGCATCGCCCTGGCCAATGCCATTACAAATGCCTTTGATACTGATCTTATCATATTCATTGATATGCTCAGCGGGTTCTTCCATTGTGCAATTCACATATGCACCTGTTGCGCCGGTCTTTATCATTACTATTTTTTGTTGCCTGGAGTTGATTGACACTTCGCTTACTTCACCATCCACCTCAAGTACCCTGGAAGTAAACTGTTTATTTGCTTTTATTGAATCGCTGCTGTAGATGGAATAAAGTTCATTTGCATTTACATGAATGCTTTTACTGTGTTTAACATCCAGAGGGCCCTTATTGTAAAAATAAAATCCAATACAGGCAGCCGATCCCATCAATGCTAAAATTGAAAGGATGATTATTTTTTTTGTTTTCTGTTTCATGCCCCTAAAAGTAGGTGCTCAAAAATGCGGGAGGAATTCAATGTTACTGAATGGGGAAAAAACAATGCTGAGCAGGAAATTTATCCTGTCGTTATATAATTCTCAACAGGAATCCTGTTGGTAATACTTTTTGCCAAAGTCATTTCATCGGCATATTCAAGTTCACCGCCAAAGGAAATACCACGTGCGATGGTACTTAGTTTTACATTTATGCCTTTGAGTTTTCTGCCTATATAATAAACAGTTGTATCGCCCTGGATATTTGGGTTAAGGGCGAAAATGATCTCAGATACCTGTTCTTCACACACCCGTTTAACCAGTTCTTCAATAGTTAACTGGTCGGGACCAACGGCATCCAATGGAGAAATGATTCCACCCAAAACATGATAAACACCATTGAATTGCTGGGTGCTTTCAATAGCAATAACATCGCGGATATTTTCTACCACACAGATCATTTCCTGTTTACGCATCGGATTGTTACAGGTATTACAGAGTTCTTTGTCGGAGATATTGAAACATCGTTTGCAGAATCTGATCTCTTTTCTCATTGCTGCAATTGTATCACTGAAATGTGCCACTTCGTTTTCATCCTGCTTAATAAGATGAAGTACCAACCTGAGTGCTGTTTTTTTTCCAATACCGGGTAATTTGGCAAATTCATTAACGGCATTTTCCAAAAGAGAAGAAGAGAATATCATGGAGCAAATTTAGCGGTTAGCGGTTAGCTTTTAGCTATTAGTCAGGCAATTTTTAGAATAGTTACTAACCGCTTTTTTTTACTAATAGCTAACGGCTAAAAGCTAATAGCTGTTTATAGCTTAATATCCCTCTCATTTTCCCAATCGGCCTTAACAGCTAATTTTTGGGTAAGCTGGATGGCTTTTTCGGGTTGTATTTTCTTTGAATAATTTCCCGGATCCCAGATGCCATTATTGTTGAGATCGTATAAAATACGAATGGCATATTCGCCGGGAGGGAAAAGTTTGTTACTCCATTCTGCAGAAACAAGAGGGAATGAAAATTTTAAATTATCCCCTTCCAGGAATTGTAACACCGGGTGCAAAGAAAGATCGATATTGGAAAACCTTAATAACAAAGTTC
Source organism: Ferruginibacter sp. (assembly GCA_031422055.1). Classification (GTDB taxonomy): domain Bacteria; phylum Bacteroidota; class Bacteroidia; order Chitinophagales; family Chitinophagaceae; genus Ferruginibacter. The sequence continues at coordinate 7,501 of JANOPU010000312.1, read as the reverse complement.
CGTAATCTGTCGTTTTTTTTGTTTTGAATCGTATGGTATCTGTTCTGCTTAATTCAAAGCCCAATGAATCTGATGCGAATGTTTTTGGAAGAATAAAAATATAATCAGATTCGGGAATCCATTTCGTAATAAGGGAAACGATTTTTCGGGTACTGTCTATTGTTAGTGTATAGTTTTTTATTGCACTGTAATTGGTATCAGTTAAAACCATTTTCTGGCCATCGAATTTTTTAAGTGGATTATTGAATGTAAGCTCAAATGATTCTAGCAGGTCCTGGGTATTTGCTGAAAAATTTGATGTGTATTTTAATTTTTTTTCAGCAGCCGGTTTCTGAGCAGCTGTTTTGTTGATATCAGTTTTTTGTTCAGCGTATGCATAAAGTAATACTGGGGTTGTATTTTGTGCAGTACTTATGATCGAATCATCAAATGCAAATAGTTCTGTTTTTGAATTATAGGTTTTTCCGCCATCCCCGTCTTTTAGTGCATAAACCATAAAATTGGCATCAGGTAAATTTCTGAATGTAAAGTTTCCGTCTCCATCGAGTTTAGTTATATAATCAGGTTTGGTTTTTAATACAGCACTATCTGCAATATTCCGGTAAAGCATAGCAATAATAGTGCTATCTGTTTTTCCTGATTCGGCAAGTACCACATTTCCTTCCAGTGTTAATGAGTCGATCAGGTTTCCTGTTGAGAACACATAAGTAAAATCCTTTAATATATTTCCTTCATGTACATCTTTGATGGAATTGCCAAAATTGATACTGTAAGTTGTGTTGGGCAATAAACTGTCTTTGAATTTTATGCTGATCGATTTAAGGTTATAACTTATCACCGGACTTGTTTTCTGCAAAGGAGAAATGATCAGGTTAGCCTGCATATCCTGTAAGTCGATGTATTCATTAAAAGAAAGGGTTACTTTATTTCCTTTGAAATTAACGGTATTCAATCCCGGAGTTGCTTTTACCAAACGGGGAGGAAGGGTATCTTTTGCGCCGCCCGTTGGTGCACCAATTTGGGCACAGCCGGAATGTAGTGTTATCAAAAAGTAACAACTATGAATGCATGCCAAAAAAATGAGTATATTTTTTTTCATTGATGCCGCTAAGTTATTGCAATTTTTGAAAGCTATTTGTTATTAGCTACAGGCTGTTGGCCTTTAGCAAATATTTATAACTACCGTATTAAGTTTATTGGAAATGAAAAATTAATCTTTACCTAAAAATTGCCGGCTAATAGCTAATAGCTTATTGCTAACAGCTAGTAACTATTTTCTTCTTCCGCTTCCACTTCATGTACTGCCACAGCCAGCTTATTCGTTTTTACAAAATTGCACCAATGACAATCTTCTTTTCCGCAACCGATATAGAATTCCCGGTTCTTGATTTTTTTCCAGGTACTGGTTATTTGTTGGGTTACAGTAGCAATATCAGCCGGAGTAATAACCAGTTTCTCTTTCCGGTAATTTTTCTTTTTATCTGGTTCTAAAAAGTCAAATTCAGTGCTTACCGCTTTCCAGTCTTTTGCTTTATAATTATCTATGAGTATTTTATAGAAGACTGCCTGTCGCCAATAATCACCACCGTTAGGTTCTTTTTCAGACGGGCCTTTAGTTTTCGGAATGGCTTTATCCGGATCGCCTGTTTTATAATCTACCACATTTACCGACTTACCGTCAAATTCAAGTTTATCAAGTTTTCCTTTAAGCGGTACATCCTGAATTACTACATTCCGGATATTTAATTCAATGGAAACAATGGTACAAAAATGATTGATATAGGTATTGTAATAATTACTCAATACTTCCTGCCCATATTCTATTCTTCTGTTAAACTGTTCTTTGGTAAAACTTTCTTTGTGGTGATTCATGTACCATTCAAAGTCACTGATGAATTCTTCTTTCCCCGGAAATTTTTCTTTACCGCTCTCCTGCCCGTCCGAATAGCCGGGCCGGGCGGACATTTTTCTAAATAATTTTTCCAGTGCGTGATGAACTGCAGAACCAAATTCTGTTGCTTCATTTTTCGGTGATGGGATACGGATCAGGTTTTTAAAATAGAACTCCAGCGGGCATTTCAGGTAATTGTTCAATGCAGTAACATTCATAACAAATTTATCCAGTATCCTTCCGATAAATTCTTCTTCTATCTTTTCAATTTCCGGAGCTTCAGGGATACCAAAACTTAATGCTGTAAATTCTGATAATGCTTCTGTTGCAATAATTATTTTTTCAACTGGCAATTGATGACGGTCCTGAATTTCTGCAATAAACATGGAAGGTTCCATTTCCTTGCCATCATTTTTAAATTTACTGTAAGAAATATATAAATGTTTTTCGGCCCTGGTTATAGCAACATAGAATAATCTTCTCAATTCTTCAGCCTCATCCTGGCCACCACTTGCAGAAGAAGAAAACATTGTATCAGGAAGTTTATAACCACCACCGGGTTTCCTTTTCTTTTCCCAGAAAGCGGCATTGCAACCGGCTATGAATACGTATTCAAATTCCAGTCCTTTGGAACCATGCGCTGTCATCAGATTAATACCTTTATCGCTGCCACTTACCTGTACCAATGGTAATTTGATATCTTCTTTTTCCATCAATTCTAGCAGGTTCACCAGTTGTTGTAAGCTTAAAAGTGCATTTCGGTGCGTTTCTTCTTTTACAAAATCAAAAAGCCCTGTTAGTATCTGCAATTGCCAGTGCTTATCGTTGCTTTGCATGATATGTGTTAGCACACCTGCCTCCCGGATAATATTTTCAAATAACATTTGTAAAGTAATATTGGAGACATTTGCTATCAGCTTTTCCATCAGAGCAGATGCATTTTTTAAAGCGGAATGTAATCCTGTACTGAAAAGATCTTTCGGTGGCTCATTGGCTTTTTCGTGTAACAGTTGCCGTATGGAAGTAGCTTTATCACCATATCTTCTATTGGCAACTTCCATGGTAAGTTTGGCGATCTCTATCGGAGGAATACCAAACCAGTCGAAATGTAATATTTCAAAAAGCATTTCATCGCCACTGTAAGGAATATAATGTTCAGAAGCCAGGTATTTTAATATCAGAATGATCTTTTGTGCTTCCGGGAGTTCTAAAATATTTAAATGTCTTTTACTGTAAACAGGAATATTCAACAGTTTAAAATATTGCGCCAGTTCTTCACCATATTTATTTTCCTTGTAAATGATGCCTATTCTTCCGGGTAAAATTCCCTGTAGTATTAATTGTTGTACCTGCTTTACAATGCCGATCATTTCCTGCCGCTGCGATTCATATTCATGGATGATTGGTTGATGAGTAAGTTTTTTGATAGATTCTCTGCTGGAAAGCAATTCCTTGCTTAACCCTTCAATTTGATTTACCAGCCTTTCGTTATTCCGGTCAATTAAAGATTTAGAAATATCCAGAATCGGTTGGGTAGAACGGTAGTTATTGGTTAATACCACGGTAAGCAGATCATTTTTATAATTATCTGCAAACTGCAACATATTCTCTACGTTGGCTCCCTGGAAACGATAGATACTCTGGTCATCATCGCCCACAACAAATACATTCGGCTTGTCCCAATAGCTGATGAGCAGTTCTACCAAACGGTTTTGTGTGCCACTGGTATCCTGGTATTCATCCACCAAAATGTATTGATATTTTTCCTGGTAATTAGCAAGTACGTTTTTGTTTTCTTCAAAAGCCCTGATCACCCAGTTGATCATATCATCAAAATCATATCGATTCTTTTTTCGCATCAGTTGCTGAAATCTTTCAAACTCATCTACAGCGGCACGAAGCTTATCCATTTTTTCTTTTTCTTCTGTTATCTTATCCGCTTTCAGATCACCTGCATTGAATGTTTTGTATTTTCTTTTGTAAATAAACTCGTCTCGGGTTGGCAGGTCAGTAATATATTCATCGATCTTTTGCTTAATAACAGCAGCAGTCCACCCTTCCCTTTTCATAGAACTAAAAAGTGATTGAAGGTTATTTACTTCAAAATAAACATCGCCACGGTATCTTTTTAACGGATGATTTTTTGGAAAGGAATCGATCAGTTCTTTAAAAAGTTCGATTTTTTCCAGTTCCGAAATGGGATCAAGTACTGTCTTCTCAAATAAGGATAAATTTTCCTGTATGATATCATTACAAAACGCATGAAAAGTGTAGATGTTAACTTTATATGCATCCGGTCCAATAAACTGTAACAATCTTTTACGCATAGTTACTACACCCGCATCCGTATATGTAAGGCAAAGAATATTTTCTGGTGCTGCATCCGTTTCTAGTAAAATTTTACCGATACGGCTGGCAAGTATCTGTGTTTTTCCGGTGCCGGGGCCGGCTATAACCATTACAGGGCCTTCAATGGCATCTACAGCTTTACGCTGATGTTCATTTAACTTTTCGTATTCCTCAGTAAATTTTTTTTGTAAGATATCATGGTAGGTGGACATGGGTCAAAGATACTAATTTGAAGATTTGAAGATTTGAAAATGTGTTAATTCCTTTGATTTGAATGTTTTACTAAATCAGTCATTTAATCATTATCTAATAATTACACTTCATGGGTTAGTTTTTTATGCGATCTGGTATTTAAATTGCATAAATCTTTCCATATCCATTTTTTCTACATGTGAACAAACCTTTTCGTTTTTTACCTGTTATTCAGTAGTGTAATTTTCAAATTCGCACATCAGCAAATTTTCAAATTGATTTCATGAGTAAAGTTTATCACCTTAGAACAGTTCAAAAAATTCCAATAAGTCTTGAGAAAGCCTGGGATTTTTTCAGTAATCCGCAAAACCTGCAGGCCATAACACCTGCACATCTGGGGTTTAAGATATTATCTGAAAGCCAGGGAAATGAAATGTACGCTGGCCAGGTAATTGAGTACAAAGTTCACCCGGTATTAAACATTCCGCTTTACTGGATGACTGAAATAACTCATGTAAAAGACAAAAAATATTTTGTGGATGAACAGCGTTACGGGCCATACAGTATGTGGCATCACCAGCATCATTTTAAAGAAGTAAATGGTTTTGTTGAAATGACAGATATCATTCATTACAAACTTCCCTTATGGTTTTTGGGCGACATTGCTAACCTGCTTTTTGTTCAGAAACAATTGAAAGGGATCTTTGATTACCGGTTTAAAAAAGTGGAGGAATTATTCCCCAAAAATATATGATATATGATTTATGATATGACAATGCTGTAATGACATCATACATCATACATCCCCAAATCATATATCACTTTGCTGCTTCCACCGACGCCCAGTTTTGTTGTTTTTTTATTTTGATGATCTGTGTTTCTGTAACCTTGAATTGTTTGGCAAGATTGCGTGTAGGCACACCTTCATTGAGCAATTTCTTTAGATACATTACTTTGGTTAGCGTGAGTTTTCTGTAACCTGCAGTATAAAACCCACTTTCTTTTTTCTTCTTCTTGTCTTCTATTACGTAGGGGCTTAATTGTTGGTGTTTGCTATTCTCTACTGGGGTCATCCATTTAAGGTTAGAAACCTGATTATTGAGTTTATCAAAATCAAGATGTGCAACAACTGTTTGATCATCACTTTGTCTTTTAATAAAATTTTCAGCAACCAGCCGATGTACTAGTGCAGCATAGTAGGTAGTTCTTTTTTTAAAGTCTTTATTATAAAAAACAGTATAAATTGATTTGGTTTTTTTTAATAAGAGTTCTTCTGCTTCTAATTCCTGATTTATTGATTTTTTATCAACCGCTGAAATGGTTTTGTTGAGCAATGATTTTTTTATTGCTGCAACTTTTTTTGAATGAACCAGGTATTGGGCTTGAAGTTCAAGATATCGTTTGGTTGTAATTGGATCACGCGGTTTAAAAAGTTTCAGCCGTATGATTTTGTAGCCATTGATCATGGAACCCTTCAATATCTTTCCATTGCTTTGCTTATTAAATGCTCTTACGCGGCCAAAACTGGATATTTCCCGACGGGTTTTATTTAAAAATCCTTCTTCTAAAATTATGGGAAGCCATTGTTCCCGGGCAAAACTGGTTATAGTATTATTCACTAAAAATATTTTTAATAATTACTCTAATAGCATAGGGCGCAGGTACAAATTTGAAGATATGAAAATGTATTAAATATACATTTCAAAATCTTCGAATTCTCAAATCTCCAAATCAACCCGGCATCCTTGTAATATACTTCTCAATCTGTTTTATCTGGTCAACGATCTGTGGTGTGGTTGGCTTGAACCCTTTTGCTTTTCTGAAATATTCTTTGGCTGCACGGAATTCTCTTTTGTTCATCATGATAGAACACAACTGTAAATAAGCAGCAGCATTGTTTTCTTTATCCGGTAAACCCGCACGGATGGCCTGGCGTATATACGCTTCTGCTTCTTTGATATTTCCCTTTTGCATAGAAAGCATACCCAGTTGTAATTTATTGGGTCCTTCAGCCTGTTTGGTCATAGAGCCGCCACCAAGGGCAAGGCTTTTCTTCATATTCTTTTCTGCACTATCAAAGTTCTGGTCAACCATATCCAGGTTTCCTTTGATGGTATAATAAACAGATCGTACAGGTTTTATTAATAACCCCGGAAATTGAATACCGGCAACAACTTTTTTAGCAGCATCCATATCACCCTCTTCCATGGCTGTTTGTATCAGGCGCATGGGACCGAATAAAAAATGCCCTACAATTAAGATAACAGCAATAAGGTAAATGATAAAAGATGGCCAGAAACTGGTTTGATAGTTAACAAAAACGGCCAACGCTAATAATACTATGCCCAACAAAAGGCGGTATTTGATCAAAATGTTCATCCACTTCATAGTACAAAAATTGGAGGGCAAAGATAGGTATAGGAGTTCAGAGTTTGAAAGTTCATAGTTCTTGGTTTACGGGTATGTGAAAATACCGGTGTAAAATCAATGCTTAATGAATACCAAAGAAAGAATTCCTTACTTTTGCCGTCCTGAAAATAAATGTTCCTTGCCTGCCTGCCGGTAGGCAGGTTCGATATTCACCTGGTCCCGTAGTTCAATGGATAGAATAGAAGTTTCCTAAACTTTAGATACAAGTTCGATTCTTGTCGGGACTACCACTTAAACCCCTAAAGCATAAGCTGGACAGGGGTTTTTTTGATGAAGGGCTATTGGGGTGGCCCCTTTAGAGGCCCAGAATGTACTTTTAATCTATTTGAATCATCCCTTAGACTCCTTGGGATCAGCACTTCTTGGATAAGTCCTTTCTTCCTGATAATGATTATCCATGGTTTTAATTTTTACTGAACCACCGTTTTTTCCAACAGCCTGTTCTAAAACCCCACCTTTGGTTGCATCTTCTTTGTACTCAAATCTTTTTACAACCTTATCAGTTTTGTCATTTGTTAAATCCCAAGCATCTTTTTTGCTATTATGAGCCAGGGTAAACTTTGGTAACTTGGTCGACATAAATTTTATTTTTAAAGATTATGAATTAATATTTCAACACTCAGGCAAGGAAAGTAAATT
>JANOPU010000311.1:0-9430 GCA_031422055.1 Ferruginibacter sp. | reverse complement strand
CCCAGGTTTTGTTTGGCCGCAAGTACCAGCCCGTCGATACTTTGCCTGAGCACATTTACAATGATAACAATAAAGGTGAGTGCAAGGATCGCAAATATCTTTTTCCTGTATTTATAAGTAACCCTGCTTGGTTTAAAGCTGATCCATAATAAACCTTGCCGGTGAAGATATATTGACAGTATCAGCACTATGATCGCATATTGAACAGAAAACAGTATGATGAATGTTTTGAAATCGATATAACCAAATACTTTCAAAACAATGATGATCAAAGTATAAAATCGAAGAATGGTCTCTTTTAAAAGGCTGGTTAAAACCCCTTTGTCAAATCCATAAGAATAAGCCTCCAGGATATTAAATAACAATACAAAAAAAGCCATAGGCAGGATCCAATAAAAATATTCTACCAGTAGTAGTGAATTTGCACTGAATTTTCTGATGATAACGGGTTCCAGGAGAAAGATACCTGCACAGGTTATAATAAAACCACCGAGGGCAACAGTGAGTGCCACACCCAGGATATCGTTCTTTTTGGATGAGATATTATCCTGGTAATAGGGAAAAAACTTGTATAAATATGAAGTAACACCCAACGAAGAGAAGGCAAAGATCAACTGACTGATCTCGATCATGCCCCTTGTAAGGCCGTTCTGATCGGTACTGAACCAACTTTTGTGCGTAAGAAAATATGTATTCAATGCACCTATAAGGAACCCAATATAGATCCACGAAGTAGCTTTTAAACTTCTTTTTCTTATTTGTGACATTGGTTGGTTATAGGTGGAAACAATTTATGAACTATTTTTGCGAAATTATTGATATTCAGTTAGAATCTAATTAATACCCCAATAAACATGAAAGTAGTGATTTTTGCAGGAGGACTCGGAACAAGGATCTCTGAAGAAACAGATACCAGGCCAAAGCCAATGGTAGAAATAGGTGGTAAACCGATCTTATGGCATATCATGAAAATATACAGCCATTATGGTTTCAATGAATTTATCATTTGCCTGGGGTACAAAGGATACGTGATCAAGGAGTATTTCATGAATTATTTTTTACACAATGCCGATATTACGATTGATCTGAAAAACAATAAAATGGACATCCATGATTCAAATGCTGAATCATTTAAAGTAACGCTTGTGGAAACCGGACTTAATACAAAGACTGCCGGGCGTTTACAGCAGGTGAAAAAATATATTGGCAACGAAGATTTCATGCTCACTTATGGCGATGGAGTGGCTGATGTGAATATTGCAGCTTTAGTGGATTATCATAAAAAGAACAATAAATTTGTTACCGTTACGGCCGTTCAGCCTGATGCACGTTTTGGAGGTATGGACCTTGCTGACAATGGTGCTGTAAATTCTTTCAGGGAAAAAGCAAAGGCTGATTCACAGTGGATAAACGGAGGCTTCTTTGTATTAAAACCGGAAGTGTTCAGCTATCTTGAAAAAGACATGAGTAATGTAATGTGGGAAGATGAACCATTGGAGAGCCTCACAGCAGACAAACAACTTATTGCGTATAAACACAATGGATTTTGGAAATGTATGGATGCGTTACGAGATAAGATCGAATTGAATACATTATGGGATAATAAAACAGCTCCCTGGAAAATCTGGCAATAATGATAGTGTTCCTGTTTGTCATTCTGACGAAGGAAGAATCTCTTGAGATGCTTCGTACCTCAGCATGACAAAACAAACTGAAAAACTATCACAATAATTATAATACAATGAACATTTTAGTGATCGGCAACCTGGGATATATCGGCCCAATGGTTGCCAAACATTTTAAAACAAACCATCCGGAATATAATGTGTCCGGATATGATATCGGTTATTTTATTCAAAATAATACATACAACGGGGTAGTAGGTGATACCTTGCTTACTAACCAATATTATGGTGATGTCAGGCAATTCGATGCAAACCTCTTAAAAGGGATGGATGCAGTGATCTACCTGGCAGCTATTTCAAACGACCCTATGGGGAATGCTTTTGAAAAGCCAACCATAGATATCAATTGCAATGCAGCAATCGACATAGCAATCTCAGCAAAGCAATTAGGTGTTAAGAATTTTGTATTTGCCAGTAGTTGCAGTGTTTACGGATTTGCTGATACTGAAGCCCGTACAGAAAATTCCTCAGTTAATCCTTTAACTGCTTATGCAAAATCAAAAGTATTTGCTGAACAAGGTTTAACTCCCCTGGCAGATGAGAACTTCCATGTTACTTGTCTGCGTTTTGCAACGGCATGTGGTTATAGCGACAGGCTTCGGCTCGACCTAGTGCTAAATGATTTTGTTGCCAGTGCTGTTGCAGATAAAAAAATTACGATTTTGAGTGATGGAACCCCCTGGCGCCCTTTGATACATGTAAAGGACATGGCACGTGCCATGGATTGGGCTATTCACCGAAAGGATGGCGGGCATGCCCTGGTAATCAATACCGGTAGTAAACAATGGAATTACCAGGTAAAAGAGCTGGCTGCCGCAGTACAAAAATTATTTCCGGATGTTGAAGTAAGCATAAACACAAATGCACAACCCGATAAACGTTCTTACAAGGTAAATTTCGACCTGTATGAAAAACTTGCACCCAACCACCAGCCACAGATCAGCCTGATAGCAGCCATTCTTGATTTGAAGAACGGGTTACATTCCATGCAATTCAATGATGCCAATTTCAGGGAGTCGCACCTGATCAGGTTGAAGAAAATACAGCAGTTGATTGACCATTCAGTAATAGATAATAATTTATTTGTAAATAAGGTTTAATGAATAATATCAGTAAAGTAAAAGAGGGTCTGCAACAGAGTGCAACATTCAAATCACTTTTTTTAGAATCATTGATCGCATTTGAAAATAAGTGTGGTTATCCGACATCAGGGGTAAGGGATACCGTTACCGGCCCGTTGGCTGATGAATTGTTTAGTGGTGAAAAATTCTCCAAAGAGCTGGATAATGGATTAAAGATGAATTTTGTGTACAACTCTAAAATAGCACGGGAGTTCTTATTATCACAACCTGCAGTACCTAATCATGTTTGGGAACCACAGACAACAAAACTGTTGCTGCACTTTTCGACCCATGCTCAGAATGTAATTATTGCAGGAGCTTATTTTGGAGATCAGGCCATTCCCGTTGCAAATAATATCAAAACAACCGGTGGTATTTGTCATACGTTTGAACCGAATAAGAATAACTCAGACCTGATCATAGAGAATGCAAAACTGAACGGGTTAAACAATGTGCTGATAAATAACCTGGCCCTTTGGAATAAAAGTAAAGAGAAACTGATCTTTGAAGGGGAAGATGCACTGGCGTCTACTGTTGAAGCCAAAACCGCTGATGCAAATGTGTTATATACTATTACCATTGATGATTACTGCAGTCAGCAAAAAACAGGTAAAATAGATCTGCTGATGATCGATGTGGAAGGAAGTGAGATAAAAGTATTACAAGGTGCAGTGGAAATGTTGAAAAAGAACAAACCCGTTGTTGTTTTTGAAACACATAGTTTATACGATGACTGGAGTAATGGCCTTGAAAATTCTCATTCTGCTTTGCTTTTAAAAGAACTTGGCTATGAAGTTTTCGCCGTGAGAGAGTTCCACCAGAATATCGATACCGGTTCTATGCCAATAGAGTTACTTCCATTGGAAAGAACTTTTTGCGAAACTCCCCCGCATCATGGTTTCAATATGCTGGCGGTGCCTTCAAAAGAAATGATACAGAATGACCTGTTCAAAATAGTGTATGATCTGAGCCCAAAGCTTATATTAACTAAAACTGATCCCAAATTCTTTCCATCAAAATTTTAATTGAATTAACATGATCTTCAATCCGCTTGATTTAAAAGGAGCATTTACAATAGACGTTCAGCCTTTCCAGGATAGCCGCGGTTTTTTTACCCGTACATTTTGTGAAAAGGAATTTGCTGAACAGCAACTGGTGCAGCATTTTGTACAAGCAAATCATTCAGGTACGGAAGGTGTTGGTGTTATCAGAGGGATGCATTTTCAATATGCACCCTTCTGTGAAGTAAAACTGGTTAAATGTGTACAGGGCTCAATATATGATGTAATCGTAGACGTGAGAGCAGGTTCTCCTACATACTTACAATGGTTTGGGGCTGAATTATCTGCCGAAAATAAACGCATGATGTATGTACCACGGGGATTTGCACATGGATTTCAAACGTTGTCTGAATATTCAGAGATTACTTATATGGTTTCTGAATTTTACAATAAAGAAAGTGAAGGAGGCATAAAATATGATGATCCGAAAGTTAATATCAAATGGCCATTACCGGTTTCCCTGGTATCTGATAAAGACATGAATATTACATATATTGACAATCATTTTAAAGGAGTTATTCTATAATAATGCAAGATTCAGCCCCATTGGTTACTGTCGGAATCCCAACTTATAACAGGCCAGAGGGTTTGGAAAGAACTATTGCCTGTATATCCCGGCAAACATATACGAACCTTGAGATTATCATATCTGATAATTGTTCAACAAAGCCTGAAGTATTGGCTATATTAAAAAAATTTTCGGACAATGATCAAAGAATAAAATACCATATCCAGAAAACGAATATCAGCCTTGTTCCCAATTTTCAGTTTTTATTAGACAATGCAAAAGGCAAATATTTTATGTGGGCTGCTGATGATGACCAGTGGGCTCCTGATTTTATTGAAGTTTGTATAAAGGCAATGGAAGCAAATTCGGAAACGGCACTTTGCATGACTGAAGTCCGTATAGTAAATGAAGATGGAACATCTGTTGCGGGAAATCTGAACAGAAGCTTTATGCAACAAAGTATCTTTGCAAGATCATTTAACTTTGTAAAAAGTAATATGGAGAATAAATATTTCCTTTGCGGATTGTATAGAATGTCCGTGATAAAAAATGTGCCATTCCATAATAGCTGGGGAGGAGAACACTTGTTTTTATTTGAAGCAATTACAAAAGGGAAATTTTTATTTTTAAAAGGTCAATCTAATTTTTATTATTTTAAAGGGGGTAGTTCAAAAGGAACAGATTCTATCCGGAAAGCATTTAATATCAAAAGCAGGTATTATTTTTTTGATGCTTATATCTTTAAATATTTAACTTACCAGTTTAGGTTTAAACATCTGTCATTTATTCAAAAGATAGGCTTGTTCTTCGTAAATGGTGCCGGATTGCTTTTAAATGAGGATTTAATTTTATACTATATACTTATCAAAAAACCTGTTAAATCCCTTATAAAAAATATTAAAAATTGATTTCCTTGAATATTATTCATAAGATACAAAAGACATTAAAGCCAAAACCAAAGGTTACTTATAATCAGGATGGATTGATAACGGTTCATAATAACAGCTTTATGATGGAGCCTGATTTCATTAAGGCTGAAAGCGCAGGTGCGTCAACAGGATCCTGGGCTAAAATCCACTGGCGGGTACATACTGTTTTATGGGCAGCAGCTCATTGTAAAAATATTGAAGGAGATTTTGTGGAATGTGGCACCAATAAGGGCGGTTATGCGAAAGCTATTTGCGAATACCTTGACTTTGCTACTGTCAACAAACTGTTTTATTTGCTTGATACTTTCGAAGGCCTGGATTTAACCCAGTTAACAACAGAAGAAAAAGCAGCGGGCAAAAAAGAATATTTTGAAACTGCTTATACCGATTGTTATGAACAGGTGAAAAAAACATTTTCATCTCAATCAAATGTAAAATTGATTAAAGGAGCTGTTCCGGGAACACTTTCTCAAGTAGCCAGCGAAAAAATTGCTTTCTTGTCGATTGACATGAATAACGTAACACCTGAAATTGCAGCTTTGGATTATTTTTGGGATAAACTGAGTAAAGGGGGAATGATCGTACTTGACGATTACGCTTATGTTACTTATGATTTTCAGTATCAAGCACATAATAAATGGGCAAAACAAAAAGCTGTCAACATTTTATCCTTACCAACCGGCCAGGGATTAATAGTTAAATAATAAAAATCCACTATCGAATGACAATATTAATTACAGGTACAAATGGGTTTATTGGTTCATACCTGGCACAGTTTTTCTTAAAGCAAGGGCATAGTGTGATTGCCACATCCAGAAAATTTCATCCATCCACTTTACAGTTACTTAAAAAGGCACAACTGTTTAACCTGGATGTATTGGATAATCATTTTTTGCATCATCTTCCGGTTCATGCTGATATGATCATTCATACTGCAACTGCAAATGATATCATCTCAAAAGATGCTTTAAAAGGAATTGAATTATCAGCGATCGGCACAAAAAATATCCTGGATTTTGCAATTCGGAATCATATTCCCAAATGCATTATTTTTTCAACGCTCCAGGTGTATGGTACTGAATTAAATGGCAGCATCAATGAATTGTCGCCATTGCATTGCCAGAATGATTATGGTATCAATCATTTATTCGGAGAAATGTATGCTGAAATGTATAGCAGGCAGGGTAAGGTACATTGCGTTTCTGTAAGGCCAAGTAATGTTTATGGCAGAATATTATCGGATGCTTTTAACCGTTGGAGCCTGGTTCCAGGTTGCTTTTGTAAAGAAGCGCATGAATCCGGCACAATCACAATTAAATCTTCTGGGAAACAAATGCGTAATTTTGTTAATCTTGAAAATATCAGCAGGTCTATAGCAGCTATTATCGAACATTTCCCCGATAACTATGAATGTTATAATTTAGCCTCTTCCCAGGCAGATACCATGACCGAAGTAGCGAAAAAGGTTAAGGTATTCTATGAGAAAATGTATAATAAATCTTTGCAATTAAATATTACGGGTACAGAGCCTGCCATTACGAATTCTTTTGAGATCAGTCTGGATAAGCTTAAGAAAATCGGTTTTACAGAAGACAATAATTATACACTTGAATCTGAGATCGAACAAATATTTTATTACTTACAGTCAAAATAATATAAATGAACCCAATAGAGCAATTTAAACAGGAGCGGGCAGAGGCAATGCGCCTGATGAGCCAGGATGAGGATTTAAGAAAAAAATCGGTAGACTGGATGTTACATTCTGATAAATATAAGTACACGTATAATTTTACCTGGATGGGAAGACCGATCATCAAATACCCGCAGGATATTCAGATCATGCAGGAACTGATCTGGGATGTAAAACCCGACCTGATCATTGAAACAGGTATTGCACACGGAGGTTCAATTATTTTTTCTTCCAGTATGATGGAATTGCTTGGGAATAAAGGGAAGGTGATTGCTGTTGATATAGACATCAGGAAACACAACAGGGATGAAATTGAAAAGCATCCGATGATGAGGAATATCACCATGCTTGAAGGTTCATCTATTGATGAAGCGATCATTAAACAAATAGCAGATTATGCTAAAGGATTTAAAAAAGTGATGGTGGTGCTGGATTCAAATCATACACATGATCATGTATTGCGTGAACTGGAATTATATACTCCATTGGTAAGTATGAATTCTTATATATTATTACCTGATACTTTCGTTGAGTTTTTTCCTAAAGGTTACGTAACAGACAGGCCATGGGATGTTGGCAATAATCCTTATACAGCCATGGAGGCTTTTTTAAAAACAACATCTGACTTTGTAAAAGATGAAAATATCACCAATAAATTACTGATCACTGAGGCGTTGGGTGGAGGCTATTTAAAAAGAGTGAAATAAAGTTATTATTCACAATCTATTTGTTTATAAAAAATCATAATTTTTATAAACAGGTATAAAAAACTTAGAAACTCTTTTCATGTCTAAAATAATAAAATTGGTTTTTTATTATCTTTTTAAATTCCCATATTATAAAATGGTATTGGGTAATATTGGTGTGGGTACAAAGTTGATAAGCCCTATTTTGTCGGGAAGTAAACGGATAATTATTGGTAAAAATGTTTATGTAAGAAAGAACACCTGGCTTGCTGCTGAACCGGTAACTGGGGATGCCAATTGCCTATTAAAAATTGGTGATGGTACTTACATTGGTAATTTTTGTCACTTTTTTGCAAGTTCAAAAATCGAAATTGGTAAAAAAGTACTCTTTGCAGATAAAGTTTATTTAAGTGACAATCTGCATGGTTACAAAAACATTCAATTACCGATTATGGACCAGCCGGTTGAACAGGCAAATCCTGTCATTATTGGAGATGGTGCCTGGATAGGTGAACATGCTTGTATATTAGGCGCATCTGTTGGAAAGAACAGTGTTATTGGTGCTAATGCAGTTGTTACAAAAGATATTCCGGATTATTGTGTTGCAGTAGGTGCACCCGCCAAGATCATCAAGCGATATAATTTTGATTTAAAAGAATGGTGTAAAACAGATGCTCAAGGTAATTTCATTTAAACGATGCAACATGGGTAAAAAAATATTAATTACTGGCGGTGCAGGATTTATAGGCTCAAATCTATCACTTAAGCTTATCGAAAAAGGATACGATATTACAGTATTGGATAATTTATCTCATCAGATACATGGTAATGATCCTGAAAATAATTCACCGTTATTTCTTTCTATTAAGAATCATGTACGTTTCATAAAAGGCTGTGTTACTTCCAGGGCAGACTGGTTGGCAGCAATTGACGAGAATGAGATCATTGTTCATTTGGCTGCAGAAACCGGTACCGGACAATCCATGTATCAAATTGAAAAGTACGTACAGGTTAATGTTGGAGGCACAGCTTTGATGCTGGATATTTTGGCTAATCAAAAAACTAAAGCACAGAAAGTTGTGGTGGCTTCTTCAAGAGCCATTTATGGCGAAGGCAGATATCTCACAGAAAACAACATCCCTATTTATCCACAACAGCGGAATAAAGTAAATTTGGACGGCGGTTATTTTGAAGTTACTATTCCAGGCTACACTGGAACTTTACAATTGGTGGCTACCGATGAAGAATCAAAAATTCACCCATCTTCAGTTTATGGAATAACCAAGCAAACCCAGGAGCAATTGGTAATGACTGTATGCCCGGCATTGGGAATAGATCCTGTTGCTTTTCGTTATCAAAATGTTTATGGCCCGGGTCAATCTTTATCAAATCCCTATACCGGCATCCTTTCTATTTTTTCTACTCAAATAAAAAATAAGAAAGGGATCAATATTTTCGAAGATGGAAAAGAAAGCAGAGACTTTGTTTATATAGACGATGTTGTTGCTGCTACTATTTCTGGTATAGAAAAGCAAGAAGCTAATGGACAGGTATTTAATGTGGGTACCGGTATACCAATTTCAGTAATGGAAATAGCCAAAACTTTAATTAAAAGCTATGCGATAAAGGTACCACTCCAAATATCGGGTAACTACAGATTTGGTGATATAAGGCATAACTATGCAGATATTTCTAAAATAAAAAGATTGCTTGATTTTACTCCAACGGTGAATTTTGAAATTGGTATAAA
>JANOPU010000310.1:0-25614 GCA_031422055.1 Ferruginibacter sp. | reverse complement strand
CAACACGTTAAAAATTATAATATTATCTGGTATTTTTTATGAGAATAGTCATCATTTGCGGAGCCGGTTATATTTCTGGCAAAGAAAAAATAATGTTCTCATTATTAAAAGGATTAGCAGCAGAGGGTGATGTAGTATATTGTATTACTTCAACATGGAGTAATGGCCAATTTCAAGAGCTGTTGAAAAGTGAACAAATTGATTTTTCAACGATCAGGTTAGGTTTTATTTCAAAAACGATGAACTGGAAAGTTATTAAAATGACTTTGGAGCAAATATTTTACTGGCCAAAATTGCTTATTGATTATAAACGTATCATTTCAACATTCAAACCTGATATAGTTATTCATACAAATTTTCATCACCTGTTTCTTCTTTTACCTGTTGTAAGTTCTCATAATACAATAAATATTTATCATAGTCATGAATCAATTGGAGGGGCCGGATTCTATAAACGTTTATTTACTTTATTTCAAAAAAAAATTAAGCTATTTATTGGTGTATCAGATTATGTGACAAATAAATTAAGGAACCTCGGATTAAGCAATGATAAATTGAAGACAATTCATAACGGTCTTGAAATAATAGATTGGAAGCCGAAACCATTTAAATCGGGTAGTATTTTCAATATTGGTATAGTTGGACAGGTTGGAAGATGGAAAGGACACGAAGATGTATTGCTGGCTCTGGATATTCTGAAAATAAAATATAATATTGACTGGTTTAGGCTCTGCATATTTGGTACCGGCGATGGGGAATATATTAAAGAACTAAATAAAATAATAGAAGAGAAGCATTTAAAAGATCATGTAGAATGGAAAGGTTTTATAAAGGATATTGAAAATATTTATAGTGACCTGCAGGTTGTTTGTATTCCAAGTCGTTCGGAAGAACCATTTGCAACATCTGCACTTGAAGCAGGCTTGTATGCAGTACCAGTAATTGTTTCAAACAGGGGAGGATTCCCGGAAATCGTTAAACATCAGCAAAGTGGTTTTATTGTAGAAGCAAATGCCCCTGTTGAAATTGCGGAATACCTTGCTTTGCTGATGAAAGATCCTGAAAAGTCAATGCAAATGGGTTTGTATCATCAACAAATTGTAAACCAATTATTTTCCTACAAGAATTTTATCTGTAATTGGAAAAATACACTAAAAGAAATTAACGCCTGAATATATAACGGCAGCAAGTACATAGCATAATATTTACAATTAAAATTTCAACAAAAAATAACAGCAAATATTTCTTCTTTATTGTTTTCAAATGCTACTTACAATAATAGATAAATTGGCATAAAAGAATAAACAACCTTGTACGGTAAAACAAAAATACCTTTTAGCATCACTGTTTTTATTTGTGCTGCAATGACATTGATATTCATGTTGTCATCTAATTTTTTATTAGCGCTGCCCATTTTTTTGTACATTCCATTTGTTTACTCGCTTTTTTTTATCAAAGGGAATTCCAATGTTCTTTTCTGGGGTTTGCTTATGCAATGGTTGGCGGTGTCGATTCAATTGATATTCTGTATTATCACCGGGATATCACTAAATGACCTTTTTAAGAATACAATTTTTCCGGCACAATTGATGGAATACACTAATTTCCTTTCTGTATTTGGGATCTATTTTTATACATTAGGTATTTATTTAGTTTTAAGAAAAGTTAAAATTACCGTACCGGAAAAGATTTGGGATATATATGATCCTCGTAAAATTTTCCAGATATATATTATTGTTAGTCTTATTATCAATGCAAGCCAGGCTGCCATTTGGGCATTTCCAAACCTGGTTCAGTATTTTTTCTTTTTCTTTTATATTAAGTGGGGATTTTTTCTGATAACATTTATTTCAATCTTTAAGAGAGCTCCCGATCTGAAGATATTTATGTTTCTTGTAATCGGTGTTGAATTTGTACTGGGACTTTCTTCTTTTTTTGCGAGTAATTTTATCAATATTTTAATATTCTCATTGATTGCGTATGCATCACTTAGTAAAAAAATTACTTTTATAAAGGGTACCTTATTTGTTTTAATGGGCGCTTTGTTATTACACATGGCTATATTGTGGACAGCGAGTAAAACGAGTTACCGTTCATATCTGAATAAAGGACAATTGAGTCAATCTGTTGCAGTTTCTAAAGAAGAAGCCCGTAAAAAATTACTGGAACTAATTGTTAAAGTTGATGCAAGAACTTATAACCTAGCCTTAGAAGACCTTATCAACAGAATTGGATATGTGCAGTATTTTGCCGCAGCTGTGCGTATGGTACCAACACGAATACCTTATGAGGATGGTAAAGTATACCTTGCTGCCATTAGCCATTACCTGGTTCCAAGATTTATTAATCCCAACAAAGAAGTACTGGATGATAGCAAGCATACGAATAAGTACACCGGACTTGGCTTAAGCGGAAGAAGCAGGGCAACTTCGTTTAGCCTTGGTAGTTTTGCGGATGCCTATATTGATTTTGGGCCTATTTTTATGTTTATTCCCATTTTTTTATTTGGCATGTTGGTAGGTTTATTTTTTAAAATATTATACAAAGACAATTTATGGGGAATCGTTCTGACCGGTCCTTTTTTTCTGTTGATATCAATTTATGGCATTGACACGACCAAAGCATTGGGATTCTTTTTGATCTATTTCCTGGTAATATTTATTGTAAAAAGATCTTTGATTAATTTTTTTGATCCGCTATTAAGACATAAGGAAACGTAATGAAGCAAGTTGTTTTCCTGAACTCTCATCCAATTCAATATTTTTCTCCATTATACAAGCAAATGGCAGAAAGTGGTATACAACTGACTGTTTGTTATTGCTCTGATGAAAGTATTAAGGGGAAATATGATAAAGGTTTTGGAAAAGAAGTAAAATGGAATATTCCCCTGATTGAAGGGTATCATTCAGTTTTTCTTAAAAATATTTCCTGGAAACCTTCGATTCACAAAGGTTTTTTCGGACTCATAAATCCGGGTGTCATTCGTTTTCTTTATAAACAGCCAACATCTATTGTAGTCATACATGGATGGGCTTATTGCACGCATATTTTAGCCATTATTTTCGCAAAATTATTCGGTCATACAATATGCCTTCGCTCAGAAACACCCTTGAACCAGGAAAAAATGAAGAGCAAGGGTCTCACATTTTTAAAGCATATCTATTTAAGATTTTTATTTTTATTCATAGACCGTTTTTTATTTATTGGAAAACAAAATAAAGCATTCTATGAAGCCCTGGGTATAAAAGAAAGTAAACTGGTCTTTACTCCATATGCAGTCGATAATAAACGTTTCCGAACTATATATGATACTAATTCCATTCTACAGGCAAGAGAAATATTGAAATTACCTCCTGATAAAAAAATAATACTTTATTCCGGTAAATTTATTTTCAAAAAAAGGCCACTTGATCTGTTAAAAGCTTTTCATCAATCTTCAACGGATAATACATTACTAGTTATGACCGGTGAAGGAGAACTAAGGGCGGAGATGGAAACTTATATACAAATGCATGGTCTTAATAATAAAGTCATACTTACTGGTTTTATTAATCAGACAGAAATTCCATTGTATTACAGGGCTGCAGATATTTTTGTGATGTGTTCAGGATTGGGTGAAACCTGGGGGCTTTCTGTAAATGAAGCAATGAATTTCGGCCTGCCGGTTATCGTTTCCGATACCTGTGGTTGTGCGTATGACCTTGTTCGGAATAATGTGAACGGTGCTGTTTTTGAAACAGGAAATATTTTTCAACTTGCTATTTTGCTTGATGAATATGTACAACTTTCATCAGCAAGAAAAATAATAGCTTCGAATAGTGCCTTTGCTATTATGGATGAGTATAACTACGATCATATTATTACATCAATCCGTGGCCTGCAATGAACGATAATACAAAGCCTCGTTTATTGATCGTTTATGATTATTTCTATCCTTCATATAAAGCCGGCGGGCCCGTTCAATCGTTAACTAATCTGGTATATTCATTACAAAATGCATTCGATATCTACGTTTTAACTGGCGCTTATGACCTAAACAGTAATAAGTTACCAGAGAATATAAAAATAAATGGCTGGTGCCAGGTAAAACTTCCAAAATCAAAAGTATTTATAAAAGTTTGGTATGCAGGTCGGAGTGAGCCAGGGCAATTAACAATAAAACAGATCATACAAGATGTAAATCCTTGCACGGTATATTTGAATGGAATGTTTTCTTTAAGATTTCTATTAACTCCTTTATTAAGTATAAAAAATATCAGAATAATCATTTGTCCCCGGGGGATGCTCCAAACAGGCGCACTGGCAGGTAAATCTCTAAAAAAAAGATTATACCTCTCAGTTTTAAAAATATCCGGAATTCTTAAAAAGGTATCCTGGCATGCTACCAACACAAATGAACAGGAAGATATCATCAGGGAGTTTGGAAATAATTCAAAAATATTTATAGCAGGAAATATTCCCAAAAAACCAGTTGAAAATTTTCATTTTATTAATAAAAACCGGGGTGAATTGCGACTTGTTTATTTGTCACTGATAACAGAAAAGAAAAATCTGCTACAACTAATAAACATCATTGCAAGCATGAAGGAAAATATTTCATTGGATATTTATGGCCCTGTTAAAGATGAGGTTTATTGGAAAACTTGTTTAAGAATTATCAATGATAATAAAGTTAAAATAAAATATAAAGGAGATGTTCAACCTGACATGGTTCAGGAAATATTTGCAAATTATCATTCGTCAGTACTGTTAACAAAAGGAGAAAACTTCGGTCATGCTTTGTATGAAAGTTTAAGCGTTGGACGTCCGGTTATTACAAGTTATTTTACAGCCTGGAATCAATTGAATGAGAAGAAAGCGGGATGGAATGTAACTATTTCATCAAATGATGAAATAGTTAAAGTTATTACTGAAGTTTATCACATGGATCAGTCTGTATATGATCTTTATTGTGCCGGAGCTTATGAGATTGCCAATGATTATTACCAACATGGTTTTGATATTACGAGTTATAAAAAAATGTTTATCTAATAATATATAATTTGGAGCATCATTTAATTTTCGAAAATTTAGTTAAATATATTTTTTGAAAAAAGTCATATATAAGCTGATAAAAAAAATGGGATATATTGTTCATAAGATAAATCCTGATAAGCCCGAACTTTTTAAAGATATCAAGGAAAAAGAGTTTTGGGATATTTATCAATACTGTAAACCATACACCATGACATCTGTAGAAAGGATGTATGCATTGTATTGCTCTGTGAATTATATTTTGTTGAACGATATCCGGGGTGTATTTGTTGAGTGTGGTGTATGGCGGGGTGGAAGCGCTATGTTGATAGCAAAGATGCTGGTTAACCGTAACAGGCTCGACAGGAAAATATATCTATATGATACATTTGATGGCATGACAGAACCAACAGGCAATGATGTTAGTATAAATGGTATTGATGCAGCCGATATGCTACATAAAATTGAACATGATAAGAATGATCCTATTTGGTGTGTAGCATCATTGAAAGATGTTCAAAATAATTTGCAATCAACCAACTATCCGATCGAAAATATTGTGTTTATAAAAGGTAAAGTTGAAAAAACAATTCCTGCTACTATTCCCAACGAAAATATCGCCTTACTACGTTTAGATACTGATTGGTATGAATCAACTAAGCACGAATTGAACCATTTATTTCCAAAGATGGTATTAAATGCTGTTATTATTATCGATGACTATGGTCATTGGGAAGGATGTAAAAAAGCAGTAGACGAATATTTTGAAATGAACCACATCAAAATCCTCCTGAACAGAATAGATTATACATGTAGAGTTGGAATTAAAACTTCTGCCAACTTACCGACAGTTCAATAATTTACATACTGCCGGTTTCCCATTTAAATAAAATTTCGTTTCTTTAATATCTGTTGTCACATAGGTAAATAATTTATCTGTGTCAAAAATGCAGTATTTAATATTTTCTAACCTTTTTAATTAATTGTATTGAATTTTTTAACTGATAAAACATTTATCCGTTTTGTAATAAAATTTCTTCTTGGTTTTGCCATTTGTTATTACGGAACAATAGCAATGATCGGATTAACTGTTCCGGGTGGTTATTACAGTGCTTTTATTCATCATTACCTCGATTATGTGAGCTGGATCAGGAATTCATTATTATATGGCTCAAAAGCAGTAATGACAATTTTTGGTTTTGACACATACATAGTTGCCGGTCATAATCTCCGGATAGTTAATGGCAGAGGCATTCGTATCGAATACGTATGTGTAGGTTATGGTGTTATGAGTATTTGGATCGCATTAGTAATTGCATCTGCCGGAAACCTTAAAAAGAAATTTTTTTGGGTTTTATTCGGTTTACTTTTTATATGGTTACTCAATATTACCCGGTTAACTTTATTATTGGTTGCAACAAATAAGGGTTGGGCAATGCCTTTGGGATGGGATCATCATACATGGTTTAATATTTTTGCATATATATTTATTATCATTTTTATGCTTATGTTCAATCGAAACGATGATGTTAAAGCAAAAGCAAAAATTGAAAAAGTATAACTTATGGCAACAGATCTTTCCGTTTATGATAATAATTGGTATAAACCCGGTTCTTTGTTTAAACGATTTACCTGGTATTGGGTGAATACTATTTTTTTTAAATCAGGTTTGTTTCCTTATTATGGATTAAAAGTATTTTTTTTACGACTGTTTGGTACAAAAATTGGTCAGGGGGTATTAATAAAACCTTTTGTGAATATTAAATATCCCTGGCAACTTGAATTGGGAGACCATATATGGATTGGAGAACATGTGTGGATCGATAATCTGGCTAAAGTGACTATTGGAAGCCACGTTTGTCTTTCACAGGGAGCATTTCTGTTAACGGGTAACCATGATTTTACAAAAACTTCTTTTGATCTTATTATCAAGCCAATAATTCTTGAGGAAGGGGTATGGATTGGGGCTAATGCAATTGTTTGCCCTGGTGTAGTTTGCAGCGATCATTCTCTTTTAACTGTTGGGTCTGTAGCCACATCAAATTTGATTTCTTTTGGAATTTATGCAGGAAATCCTGCGGTGAAAATAAAAGACCGTTTTTTTGAACCATAATATAATTTTAATTTACATTCTTTTTTAGCTGATTATATCGTTTAAACAGTTTTTTATTTTTATGAAAGTCTCTATTATAACAGTAACATATAATTCAGGTAAATATCTGGAAGACTGTATAAAGTCTGTTATTAAACAGAGTTATCATAATATAGAACATATTATTATTGATGGGAAATCAACCGATAATACATTGTCAATTGTAAAAAAATACAAATCACATATTGCTAAAAGTATTTCTGAAACCGACAGGGGAATTTATGATGCTATTAATAAAGGAATTTCAATGGCAACAGGTGAAATTATAGGTAACTTAAACAGCGATGATATTCTTGTTGATGATGATGTTATTGAAAGTATTGTGAAAGCCTTTGAAGAAAAAAAAGTAGATACTGTTTATGGAGATCTGGAATATGTATCGGCAACAGATACAAACAGGATCATCAGGATATGGAAGGGCAGGTCCTTTAACAGATTGCGATTCAGGTATGGATGGATGCCTGCCCACCCAACGTTTTATATTAAAAGATCTCTGGTAGAAAAGTACGGGTATTATGAAAATCACTATCACACTGCTGCTGATTATGAGTTTATGGCACGTTATCTTTATAAAAACAGGGTTTCCTCATTTTATCTGCCAAAGCTGATCGTTAAAATGAGGGTAGGTGGTCAAAGTAATGTAACCTTATATAAACGTTTAAGAGCGAATAGAAGAGATTATCTTGCCATGCGTAAGAATAAAATCCCATTGGCTTTTTTTGTATCAATTTTAAAGCCATTAATTAAGGTTCAACAGTTTTTTACGAAATAATTTTAATAATGTATGTCCATGTCAACTGAAATGGCAAACGAAAACTATAAAATTTACAATTCGTGAATTAAAATTACAATTGCAATTTTTATCTTTTAATTAAGAACCAGTAACTTCGGGTATGTTTTCCCTCTTTAGAAATAAGCAATCAAAGGAACCCGGAAATAATTATTTCCCCATTACCACTGATATTCATTCTCATATTTTACCGGGTATTGATGATGGTTCACCGGATGTTGATACCTCGATATCTTTGATAGAAGGGTTAATGGAACTTGGAATAAAAAAATCAGTTGCAACGCCGCATATTATCAGTGATATGTATCGTAATGATGCCGATTCTATTAATAACGCATTAAACATCTTACAGAAAGAACTTATAAAAAGAAAAATAAAGTTTGAAGTTTCTGCTGCGGCAGAATATATGATGGATGCTTATTTTTTTGAATTAATACAAAATAAATCAAAGCTTCTGACCATCCATGAAAATATTGTGCTTACTGAATTTTCATATGCAACAATGCCTCAGAGCCCTGAGAAAATGTCATTTGCAATTATTACCGAAGGATATATTCCTATCCTGGCACACCCCGAGCGATATCCATATTACTATCATGATTATAAAATGTTTGATCATCTGAAAGACCTTGGATTTTTATTGCAGGTGAATCTTTTATCACTTACCGGATATTATGGAAAAGATGCTGCAAAAGCTGCTATTTATATGTTGAAAAATGACCTCGTTTCATACCTGGGTACTGATCTTCATCATGAAAGGCATATGGAAGCATTTAAAGAAGCATTTCGTAAAGATATTTTTAGAAAATATTTGGGAGATAAGGAGTGGAATAAGTTTTGAGAAAGTTCTTAGAAGCTGTCTAAAAATAGAATTCTCAACATGCTTTGTGCACTTTGCGTTGTATTTCCTTTGTGTACTTTGTGGTTTTGTGTTATTTTTTTACCACAAAGGGCACAAAGTTTTTCACAAAGCACACAAAGGAGCTCAATATAATTTTTATAGAATTAAATTTAGACAGCTTCTTAGTTTATAGTTTTTAGTTTGGGATATTATTAATTAAGCTTTATTCTTGATAGCATCGTGAAAAATTTGCAAATGCTAGCCATAAACTATGAACTGAAAACTATGAACTAAAAACTTTTAACTAAACAATCCAATCCACGATCGCATTTTCCCATCCAATTTTATGCGGTGCAGTTATCTTAATATAATTATCTGTGTAACCTTCCATCATTCCATTCTTATTAACATGCTCAAATAATACTTTTCGAGTTTGTCCGATATGATTTTCAGTAAAGGTTTGCATTTTTAAATAACTAATTTGTCGTAGAATCTTGTTTCTTTCATTGCGGGTATACACCGGAACAACAGGTTTTATTGATAATGCATGGGTATGATCTCTTTCAGAATATGTGAATACATGCAGGTAGGATATATCCAATTCCTGTATGAAGTGAACAGTATCATTAAAATCCTCATCCGTTTCACCCGGAAAGCCAACGATAACATCTGCACCTATACAACAATGTGGCATCAGTATTTTGATAAGCCCGATTTTCTCTTTATATAACTCCTTTGTGTATCGCCGGCGCATGTTTGCCAATATCCTGTTACTGCCGCTTTGCAACGGAATATGAAAATGCGGCATGAACTTTTTTGAATTACTGACAAATTCTATCATCGTATTGCTCAATAGATTTGGTTCAATAGAAGATATCCGGAATCGTTCAATATTTGCTAATCTGTCAAGTTCCTGTACAAGGTCAAAAAAGTCTTCTTCATTTTTTTTACCCCCGGAAATACCCTTTCCAAAATCTCCCAGGTTGATACCCGTCAGTACAATTTCTTTCGCACCATTTTCTGCGATCAATTTAACTTCTTCAACAACTTTATCTATACTATTACTCCTGCTTTTACCTCTGGCCATTGGGATAGTACAAAAACTACAATTGTAATCACAGCCGTCCTGTACTTTTAAAAATACCCTGGTACGTTCATGAAGTGAATGTGAAGCGGTAAAAATATTTACATCTTCAATATCGCAACTACAGATCTTTGTAGCATCATTTTTTGAGATTTCTTTTAAATGAGCACTGATATTGAATTTTTCAGCAGCACCCAAAACAAGGTTAACTCCGGGTATTGCAGCAATTTCGTTTGGCTTCAATTGGGCATAACAACCTGTGATTACCACCATGGCTTCGGGTGCTTTTCGTTGTATCCTTCTTACCAGTTGACGGCATTCTTTATCTGCATTATCTGTTACAGAGCAAGTATTTATTACATACACATCTGCTACATCGTCAAACTCCTTTTTAACAAATCCATCTTTCTCAAGCATCCGGCCAATAGCTGTTGTTTCGCTGAAGTTGAGTTTGCATCCCAATGTATGTAAGGCTACCGTTTTGATCATTGGCGCAAAGGTATGAAAAAGGGGGAAGTGGAGGAGGTTGAGGTTGAGGTTGAGGTTGAGGTTGAGGGAATGTGCATTGCAAGTTCATTTAAAATCTTCGATCTTGAAAACTTAACCTCAGCCTTAACCTTTACCTTATTTCCTTAACTTGCAATGTGCAAAAGAAATACATTCCTTTCATCGCCTTGTTTGTAGCAGCAATGCTATTATTTTGGGTTTTAAAGAATCAACGCGGTGAATCGGATAATGTTCCGATAAATATAGAAATACCTGCTGCAAAAACGGAACCAATTGACAGAAGCATTACTAGTATTGTTTATAGTAAACATGCCCGTTGCAGGATGGAATGCAGACAAATAGATGAATCGGAAGTAAAAGAGATATTACAGGATGGGAAGATCAATTACGCTAAAATTGAATCGGGTGAAAAGGGTATGACTTATCCAATTGAAGGGATTACTAATGATCGGCAGCATGTGCGGATTGTATTTGCGCCACATAATAACGAACTGGTTGTGGTAACTGCTATCGATCTTGAAAAAGAATGGCCTTGTGATTGTAATTAACAATTTTTGTTAAACATTCTTTACTAAATTTGTCTGTTTTTAAAATTTGTTTTTTGTTTAAGCGAGTAACGAAATGAAGATAAAGTCTTTCCTGGCAAAACCATTTGCCAATTATATATACAGGCTGATAAAAAAAGATATGACCACCGCTGTTGCAGATCAACAGGGTATTCTTAACCACTTAATTAAGATCGGGTCTAAAACAGAATTTGGCAAAGATCATCAATTCAATACAATAAAGAATCATGAAGATTTTGTAAAACAGGTACCCATTCGGGATTATGAAGCATTCAAATCATATATCGAAAAAATTAAAGAGGGTAAACACAATATATTGTGGAAAGGAGTACCAATTTATTTTGCAAAAACAAGCGGAACAACAAGCGGGGCAAAATATATTCCAATAACAAAAGATTCCATTCCCAATCACATCAATTCGGCACGCAATGCACTATTATGCTATATGGCTGAAACCGGAAATACAAAATTTGCAGATGGTAAGCTGATCTTTTTAAGCGGATCACCCGTGCTTGAAAGGGTTGGAGGAATTCCAACAGGGCGTCTAAGCGGTATTGTTAACCATCATGTTCCAAAATATTTACGTGCAAATCAACTACCTTCTTTTGAAACGAATTGTATAGAAGACTGGGAAGAGAAACTGGATAAGATCGTTGCAGAAACTATTTCGCAGGATATGACGCTGATCAGCGGTATACCCCCGTGGATGCAGATGTATTTTGACAGATTGATAGAAAAATCGGGAAAAAAGATCGGCGAATTGTTTCCGAATTTCAGTGTTATGGTACAGGGTGGGGTAAATTTTGAGCCTTATAAAGCAAAACTAGCGGAAAGCATTGGCCGTAATATTGATACCATCGAACTATATCCGGCAAGTGAAGGTTTTTTTGCTTTTCAGGATTCACAGAAAGAAGCAGGCATGTTACTAAATACCAACAGCGGTATTTATTATGAGTTTGTACCCGTTGCAGAGATCAATAATGAAAATCCAACGAGGCTGATGTTGAAAGATGTAAAAGTTGGAGAGAATTATGCACTCATCATCAGCAGCAATGCCGGATTATGGGCTTATAATATTGGGGATACCGTTAAATTTGTTTCAACAGATCCTTACCGCTTGGTTGTGAGCGGGCGTACCAAACATTTTATCTCAGCTTTTGGTGAACATGTTATTGTAGAAGAGGTAGAATCAGCAATATTAACAGCTGCTAAAGAAGAGAATATCAAACTCACAGAATTCACCGTTGCTCCGTATATCAGTACAGACAATGGAAAGAGTTACCATGAATGGTTTATTGAATTTGAGCATACTCCTGAAAATCTTCGGGCTTTTGCTAAGAAAATTGATGATCATCTTCGCACTAAAAATGTTTATTATGATGACCTGATTGCCGGCAATATCCTTCAAACACTTAAAATAACCCCTGTTCAAAAAAATGGTTTTGTAGATTATATGAAAAGCATTGGAAAATTGGGCGGTCAGAATAAAGTTGCCAGGCTTGGTAATGACCGAAAGATCGCAGAAGGGTTACAACCATATACATTGAATGCTCAGCTTCAACAATGAAAATAATTAATACCGCTCTTTGTTCATTCGGTTCAAGCGGACTAGTTTTTCACGCCCCATTCATCGACGCAAATCCCGGATTTAAATTATACGCAGTTTGGGAACGTACAAAAAAAAATGTAACAGATATATATCCGGAAGCCAGGTCATTTGATACACTTGAATCAATGCTTGCAGATGAACTCATTGAATTGGTTATTGTAAATACACCAAATTACACCCATTTCGATTATGCAAAAAAAGCTTTACTGGCAAGCAAACATGTGTTGGTTGAAAAATCGTTTACCGTTACAGTTAGCGAAGCAGAAGAACTTATTCATATTGCAACAAAAATGGACAGACAGCTTTCTGTGTTTCAAAACCGGCGGTATGACAGTGATTTTAAAACAGTTAAAAAAATTGTTGAAGAAGGTTTACTGGGTGATATCATCGACGTTGAATTTAATTTTGACAGGTATAAACCAGCTTTAAGCCCAAAGTTGCATAAAGAATCAGCTATTCCCGGCGCAGGGTTGTTGTACGACCTCGGGCCACACCTCATTGACCAGGCATTGTGCTTGTTTGGTTTACCCGAATCCGTATTTGGATTTCTAAGATCTATAAGAAAGGGTTCCCTTGTAAATGATTATTTCAATGTTACTTTATTTTATTCAAATATTACTATACGCTTGAAATCAAGCCTGATGGCTATAGAAACATTGCCCGCATATATTTTGCATGGCACAAAAGGAAATTTCACAAAAAAGCGTGCAGATTTGCAGGAAGAAGTTTTAAAAACAGGGAAAAAACCAGGTTCTGCAGATTGGGGAATAGAATCAGTGTCAGCAAATGGGATACTATCAATACATGAAAATGAAAAAATAACCCATACAAATATCCAGTCATTGAAAGGAAATTACATGGAGTTTTATGATAGATTATATGAAGCCATCGTATATGGGAAATACTTACCCGTAACTGCACAGGATGGTTTGAATGTAATGCGGGTGATTGAGGCGGTGCAGCAATCCGATCATTCCAAAAAAGTGATTAACTTATAACACAGTTTCAGAAGCTTTAACCTTTCATCTAACTAATTTTATCAACCCTAATGCTGCTATACAATGATAATACTGTAAATTGCCGCACATATATTATTTAATTTAATTTAAAATAGAAGTATGGCAGAAGCGCATGCAAAAAAACGCATAGCCATTTTTGGTTCAACGGGTTCAATAGGCACACAGGCACTGGAAGTAATCAAGGCGAATCCTGATCTGATGGAAGTGGAAATATTAACTGCTCAGACAAAAGATGATCTTCTCATTTCACAAGCATTGGAATTTTTACCTAATGCGGTTGTGATCGGCGATGAGAAAAAATATGAAAAAGTAAAGGCTGCACTGGCTTCAACTGATATAAAAGTTTTTTCAGGTGAAGCAGCAATGGAGGAAGCAGCAGATTTTGATACCTATGATATCATGCTGGCAGCCATAGTTGGATTTGCCGGCTTAAAACCAACATTAAAAGCAGTTTCAAAAGGAAAGTTGATCGCTCTTGCCAATAAGGAAACACTCGTTGTTGCTGGTGATATTGTAATGAAAATGGCAGTTGAAAATAAGGCTCCGATCATTCCGGTAGATAGTGAACATTCAGCCATATTTCAATGCCTTGTTGGAGAATCAAGAAACCCGATTGAAAAGATCATTTTAACGGCAAGTGGTGGGCCATTTCTTGGGAAAAAACCAAATTTCCTGGTGAATGTTAAGCGGGATCATGCGCTTCAACATCCAAACTGGAGTATGGGGGCAAAGATCACCATCGACTCTGCAACACTGATGAATAAAGGGCTTGAAATGATCGAAGCCAAATGGTTGTTCAATTTAAAGCCCGAACAGATTGAAGTGGTTATTCATCAGCAAAGTATCATTCACAGTATGGTTCAGTTTGCAGATGGAAGTATAAAAGCACAAATGGGATTACCGGATATGAAATTACCTATTCAATATGCACTTGGCTTTCCGGAACGTTTGCCAAATGATTATCCGAGATTAAATTTTAGAAAATATCCTGTATTCAATTTCGAAGAACCAGATTTAAAAACATTCAGAAATCTTGGACTGGCAACAGAAGCCTTACAAAAAGGTGGTAACATGGCTTGTGTATTAAATGCAGCTAATGAAATTGCAGTTTGGGCATTTTTAAAGAACCGAATTGGATTTTTAGATATTACAGCAGTTGTTGAAAAAACAATGGAAGAGATCATATTTATACAAAACCCAACATTAGAGGAATATTTTGAAAGCGATGGTGAGGCCCGTAACTTTGCAGCCTCGTTGATGAAACTTTAGAGAACGTTTAAAACGTTTAAGTCGTTTAAAGGTTTAAGACGTTACTAGTAACTTGAAAATTTAAGATGTAATAAACCTTTAAACGGGTTTAAACGACTTAAACCTTTAAACGAAAATTACATAACAATTAAAAAGTAGCTTTCGGGCTTGGTTTATGACATTATTAGCAATTGACTGGGGCAGTGTGGGTTTAAAAGCAGCACAATTATTATTATCTCTTTCCATACTTGTTTTATTACACGAATTTGGCCATTATATCACTGCAAAGTGGTTTAAGTGCAGGGTTGAAAAATTCTATTTATTTTTTGATCCATGGTTTTCCATTTTTAAAAAGAAGATCGGAGATACCGAATATGGTGTAGGCTGGCTTCCTTTAGGCGGTTATGTAAAAATTGCCGGAATGGTAGATGAGAGTATGGATAAGGAACAATTAAAACTACCACCTCAGCCATGGGAGTTTCGAAGTAAACCTGCCTGGCAGCGTTTGATCATTATGGTTGGGGGTGTAACCGTAAATATTCTATTGG
Organism: Ferruginibacter sp.; assembly: GCA_031422055.1. Taxonomy (GTDB): domain Bacteria; phylum Bacteroidota; class Bacteroidia; order Chitinophagales; family Chitinophagaceae; genus Ferruginibacter. Next base: position 10,237 of record JANOPU010000310.1, on the reverse strand, counting down.
CATTTGTCATATACGCTGGGATTCTGATGGTTTGGGGTGAAAAGAAAGTTCCGGCTTCTTCATTGAGGGATGGTATTACATTTAATGATCCCATTTTTGCGGATCTTAATTTTAAAAACGGCGATAAGATACTCGCAATTGATGGCAAACCTGTAGAAGAATATGGAGATATCCTCAGGAAATTATTGATCGTTGACAGCACTGTTTCCATTGTAAGAGAAGGAAAACCAATGGAACTTAGAATGCCGGTTGACCTTATAGGAAAACTTGTTGAAAAGAAAAAGAAAACAGAAGGCCCGATGATCAGCCCAAGGGTTCCGGTTATTGTATTAGATGTAATAGATACCAGTAATGCATATAAAGCAGGTTTGCGTAACAGTGATATCATACTGAGTGTAGATAGTATCAGTACCCGGTTTTTTGATGAGTTTGAAGCGGTAATGCTTAAAAAGAAAAAAGGAGATACCATTCAACTCTCTGTTAACCGTAATGGCAGCATCATACAATTTGCTTCTGTGTTACCGGAAAAAGGAATGATCGGTTTCAGGCCTCCACGTGCATTTGAAACTTTTGACAGTCTGGGTGTTTTTAAATTCACGGTTAAGAAATATGGTTTTTTTGCAGCTTTTCCTGCAGGTGTAAAAAGAGCCGGTGCTGAATTAAAATATTACATTGATCAGTTTAAAAAAATATTATCTCCAAAAACCGGAGGCTATAAAGCAGTTGGAGGGTTTAAAGGAATGGCTTCTGTCTTTTCCGGCAATGAATGGGATTGGGAACATTTCTGGACCATCACTGCATTTTTCTCGATCGTACTTGCTTTTATGAATATGCTTCCAATACCTGCATTAGATGGCGGTCATGTATTGTTTACTTTAATAGAAATGATCTCCGGAAGAAAACCAAATGAAAAATTTCTTGAATATGCACAAATCGTTGGAATGGTTTTACTTCTGGCATTGATGCTATATGCAAATGGAAATGATTGGTTTGGTTGGGGAAGGGGGAAGTAGTTCATAGTTTATAGTTTATAGTTTATAGTTTATAGTTGAAACTACAATTTTTAAAGATAGTTCAATTATTAAGACCCCAACTATGAACTAAAAACTAAGAACTTATTTAAACTGGTTCTTCATATTAACCATTTACCCCTAACAATTAACCACCAGCAATATTTTTACTACAGCAATACGATTGGTTGCTGTATTTTTGTTTAATGCGTAAAACGCTTACAATACTTGCCAACTCACTCAGGTTAACCTTACAGGAACTAAAGGTTAATAAAATGCGTACGGCACTAAGCCTAACTGGTGTTGCATTTGGAATATTTTGTATCATTATTGTACTGGCTATCGTAAATAGTTTTGAACGCAATATTCAATCAGAAGTTAAAAGTCTCGGCAGTAATACAATTTATATCGATAAATGGGACTATAGCGGTGGGCCTGACCAGCCAATTTGGAAATTCAGAGCCAGGCCAACTCCAAAATATGAAGAAGCAGGCTTGATCAAAGAACGCTCACAATTATTAGATGATATTGCTTACCTAATGCAAACAGGAGGTGCCATATCTACCAGGGATTATGTAATACAAAATGCGGTTGTTTATGGTATCATTGAAGCACAAATGACGATACAACCAATAAGTTTTTCTAACGGCCGTTTTTTTTCTAACAGTGAATTTAAAGCTGGTAGCCAGGTTTGCCTGATCGGCTTTTCAAATGCTGAAGAACTATTTGGTAGTACTGAAAGAGCATTAGGCAAAGAAATTGATATTAAAGGCAAAAAAGTGACCATTGTTGGTGTAATTAAAAAAGAAGGTACCAATTTCATTGGCTGGGATTATGACAAATGTGTTATGTTTCCATATAACTTTTGTAAACAGGTTTATGAAGAGGAATTTAGTAATCCAATTTTAATTGCAAAAGGAAAAGAAGGTATTACTACCGCTGCAATCATGGATGAATTAAAAGGTATTATGCGGCAGGTAAGACGATTAGCACCAACCCAGGAAGATAATTTTTCATTGAACAGTGTAGAAGCTTTTAGTCAGGCGCTTTCAGGTTTTTTTGTGACTTTGAATATTGTTGGTGCAATCATAGGCGGTATCAGCCTGATCGTTGGAATGTTCAGTATAGCAAATATTATGTTTGTAACCGTTAAAGAACGAACAAATGTAATTGGTTTAAAGAAAGCGGTAGGAGCAAAAAAAGGAACTATACTTTTAGAATTTCTGTTGGAAGCATCTTTGCTTTGCCTGCTTGGTGGTGCTTTTGGATTACTTTTTGTTTGGATAGGGACAATGATCATAACCAAGGCAGCAGATTTTCCAGTGTATATTTCCATACCCATGCTGATCACTACGATCATTATTTGCCTGGTAGTCGGCATACTTGCAGGTATCATTCCTGCTTCACAGGCAGCTAAAATGGACCCGGTTGTGGCGATTAGGAGTTAGGAGATAGGAGTTTGAGGTTGCAACTTCCACTAACTTTGCATCCAAAGAATAGGTAAACCAATAAACCAATAAACTTGCCCACTGCAATCCTTGCCATAGAATCTTCCTGCGATGAAACTGCTGCTTCCGTTTGTGTTGACGGACGAATTATTTCAAATATCATTGCCACACAAAAAATACACGAGAAATATGGAGGCGTGGTACCGGAACTTGCCAGCAGGGCTCATATGCAAAATATTATACCGGTAGTAGATGAAGCTGTTAAACAATCCGGATTGAAATTGCAGGAGCTGGATGCTATTGCTTTTACACAGGCACCCGGACTTATTGGTGCATTACTTGTTGGTACACAGTTTGCCAAATCATTATCACTTGCATTACAAATCCCTTTGATAGCTGTACATCATATGCAGGCTCATGTAATGGCGAATCTGATCGATGATCCTAAACCGGAATTTCCTTTTTTATGCCTGACCGTTAGTGGTGGACATACTCAAATTGTAAAATGTAATTCGCCCAATGATATGCAAGTGATCGGTCATACGATCGATGATGCTGCAGGTGAAGCATTTGATAAATCGGCTAAACTTCTTGGTCTACCTTATCCCGGAGGGCCATTGGTAGATAAATATGCAAAACAAGGGAATGGTGAAGCATATAAATTTTCAGAACCAAGAATAGAAGGTCTTGATTTTAGTTTTTCAGGACTTAAAACATCTATACTTTATTTTTTACAAAATGCCGGCAGATCGAATGTTTTTAAGGAAGAATTTTTGGCAACAGAAACAGAAAGAAAATATTTCATTGAAAATAATTTGCCCGATATATGTGCATCAATTCAACAGCGTATTGTAAGTATATTGTTGAATAAATTAAAAAAGGCATCTGAACAAACAGGAATAAAAAATATCTGTCTGGCTGGTGGAGTCAGTGCAAACAGCGGCTTGCGTAGTGGACTGCGGGTATTGGGCGAAAAAGAGGGCTGGAATGTATTTATACCTGCTTTTGAATATTGTACAGACAATGCAGCCATGATTGCTATTACTGGGTATTATAAATTCCATGAAAAGGATTTTGCAACACTCGATGTAATACCTACTGCCAGGGCAGTATGGTAATTATTGAACTTTGTTTATTGAGAATTGAACCTTGCCTACCTGCAGGAAGGTGTTGAGTATTTTCTGCCAAACCTGAAAAATAAAATATTCAATATGCAATGTTCAACACTCAATAACCAATTTTGTAAACCCAGGTCATGTCAAACAATTATTTTCAATTCAAACAATTTACAATTCATCAGGATAAATGTGCCATGAAAGTATGTACAGATGCCTGTATTCTTGGGGCATGGACAGCAAGAGTACTAAACGATTCAGGAATAAAGAATATTTTGGACATTGGTTGTGGTACAGGTTTATTAAGCCTGATGCTTTCACAAAAAATAAATGCTTTTATTGATGCTTTAGAAATAGATCCTGATGCAGCAAAACAGGCCAGTGAAAATATTTCAGCATCACCCTGGGCTGCAAATATCATGGTGATAAACACTTCCCTGCAGAAATTCATACCCCAAAAAAAATACGATCTCATTATATGCAACCCGCCATTTTATGAAAATGACCTAAAGTCGGACCAGGAAAATAAGAATATTGCCAAACATGATAATGAGCTTAAACTGGAAATATTAGCCTCTTTTGTAAAATTATTTTTAAATGATGAAGGCAGATTTGCTTTGTTGTTACCTTTTCACAGGACAGATTATTTTGAAAAAATTGCAACAGAACTTGGATTTCATTTACAGGAAAAATTGTTGCTAAGACAATCGCCCCGGCATGATCTCTTTCGTTCTATATTAATGTTTACGAATAATGAAACTGGTATTGGCAATACAAATGAAATGACCATTCATAATGATGAAAGGTATTACACAAATGATTTTGAAATATTGCTGAAGGACTACTATTTAAAATTATGATTATTGAACACCTGCATATTCCTTCATATACGAATACGGTGCTGTGAGCATTCCTTTATTTATAATCGTAGCATTATCAATGATTATACTATTCCCTTCAACAAGGTCTTTTAAAACAAATTTTATTAATTGCTCACCGAAATAACGGCTGGCATCCCTGGGAAGTTCATTGGGTAAATTACCTACTGCCATGATATCTAAAGAGCCGGGGAGATAAGGTGCAGTTCTTAAAAATGTTTTTTTATCTACTCCATAAATAGGGTCTTCAATGGTAGAATCTCCGATATTACAAGGAACAGAACCACCTTGGTCATCCGTAATATCTGCTATGGTTTGAATCCGAAAATCAGGCCTGCTTATATCATTCATTTCGAATAACCGGGGAATCTTTTTTTCCCAATAAACTCCATTCATTAAGATATCTGTATGCGCAAGATACTTTGAAAAAGTACAAATGTAATCATGAGGTTTGTTGTGAAACTCAAGCCTCGAATAGCCTCTGTCTGTTTTGCGTGAATACAAGTCAGCTCCTTTTAAATGAACATAAACGGGATATGGAAAATCTTTCAACAGGTACTCTTCAGGTTCCACCTCATGAATACCAAGCAGGTTCATGACCTCTAAAATTCCATGGGCAACTCTACCACTACCCGTTACAGCAATTTTAAGATTCGGAAGTTTTAAACCGAAATAAGTATGAATTAGATACTGCAGATTTTTGGATGAATTTACTCTTGCCAGGTTGAAAGTGCCTGTTCTTTTTCCATAAGCCATCATGCCATTGTGTGCACCAACAATACCTGCAAAAAAACCAAACCCAATGATCCTTTTTCCATCTTCATGTTCCAGGCATTCATAATCTATCAGGGTGATTTTTTTATCAATGATGGCTTTAAGTAATTGTTGATTATGTGGCTGAAGTTTTTTTGTATGAGAGAAGAACAGATATTTTTTTTCTTCTATTAGTAATTTAACGGGTACTTCTTTTATTCCCATCATTATATCACAATCGCTGATATCTTCTGAAACTTTTATACCTGCCAATTGGTATTCTTTATCAGAAAAGCACCTGTTTTCGCAATGCTGCACTATGATACCGATGTCCGGGTAATTCATTTGCAACCATTTACATTGAGCAGGAGTAAGTGCCACACGGTTGTCTGCAGGTATTTTTCCCTCTCTTACTAATCCAATTTTTAACATCTGTGATCTGATTTTGCGGCAATTTAAGTAGTTAATTGGGAATGGCAAGAGGTTAATGGTTCATAGTTGATAGTTCATAGTTCATAGTTCATAGTTCATAGTTCATAGTTCATAGTTAAGTATATATAACTTGTGAAGGTAGTACGAAATGAGTTGTCCAAACTATAAACTAAGAACTGTGAACTGTCTATCCTACATTTGCAACATGAATTATTTTGAATTGTTTGGATTACCACAAGCTCCATCTGTGAACCGGTCTTTATTGGCAAAAAAATATTTCGAATTACAAAAAGCCAGTCATCCTGATTTTTTTACTCAAGGCACGGAAGCAGAAAAAGAACTTGCAGAAGAACAATCTGCTTCGATCAATAAGGCATTTAATATTTTTCAAAAGGAGGAACGGACCATTGAATATTTTTTGCAAATAGCAGGTCTTATTGTACCAGATGAGAAATACAATCTTCCTCCGGATTTTTTAATGGCCATGATGGAACTTAATGAAGCGTTGACAGAAGTAGGAGAGGAATCCGTTTTTACAAGTATTGATGAGATCGAACGTGACTTGTATGAAGAGATCAGTTCGGTTTTAAATCAGTATGATCCGGCTAAAACAACTCGGGAAGACCTCATGAAATTGAAGGAGTATTACTATAAGAAAAAATACTTAAAGCGTATTTTGGACAGGTTGGGTGATTGATGTATTATTGCAGCCCGAAAACGTTTGAGGTTTGAGGTTTGAAAAAATAATCGCAGAGTAAGCTAACCAATAAACCAATAAACAAAAAAGTGCTCGCCCAGATGGCGGAATTGGTAGACGCAACAGACTCAAAATCTGTCGTTCGCAAGGATGTGCAGGTTCGATTCCTGTTCTGGGCACGGTTATCTTCTAAAATAATATTTGTTTTAGAAGACAATATTGAAAGCCGGTCATTTTGATCGGCTTTTTTGATTCAATAACAGTTGCATTATATCCTCCAGGATAATGAAGTTCTCGATAAACTTTTTGTTACTCTTTTTACTATAGTATTCTTAAAAATAATGCGGGAAACTTACTGTTTTGTACTTTTTAAAGCTTAATTATCAGAAAAGTGCCATTTTTGTTTGAATATGTAATTACAAAGTAATAACTTTAAAATATGAAATTAAAAGTTATAAATATCGGGAATTCAAAAGGAGTACGCCTTTCACAGACCTTATTGCAACAATATCAAATTACTGATGAATTGGATATTGAACTCAAAAAGGATGGTATTTTACTTAAGCCAGTCAGCAATACAAGAGCAGGTTGGGAAGTAATGTTTAAGAAAGAAATGAAAAAATCTTCCGCAGAGGAAAAGAAATGGATGCAGTTCAAAAACAAATTTGATGAGGAGGAGTGGGCATGGTAATCAAAAGAACAGAAATTTGGATGGTTCAATTGAATCCAACAATAGGAAAAGAAATTAAAAAACTCAGCCCTTGTATGGTTATTTCACCTGATGAAGCCAATAAATATTTGGACACAGTAATCATAGCACCCTTAACATCGAGTATCAGAGGGTATCCCTCCAGGATTGATTGCTCATTTTCAGGTAAAAAAGGACAAATTGTTATAGATCAAATCAGATCTGTCGATAAGGTAAGGTTAACAAGGAAATTGGGTAATTTGGACCATAAAACTTCCGTAGTGGTCTTTAGCTTACTTCAAACCTATTTTGAATTTTGATTCATTTAATTAATTCATATTAATAGCTAAATAAACCTGTATTATATTCTTTGTTGTCTCAAAGAGAATTAAGAAATTGATTTGCATTATTTAAATGGGTTTTCTGTTTTATGTCAGGCATTTTGTCAAAACTTCTTACCAACATTCCCAATCTCGGGTTTTGCAAAAAGAAATCTCTGTGGGTATGCATAAATCTCCAGAATAATCCGTCCCATACGGGTTGCCAATCTCCCTTTTTATAATCACTCATTTTCATTAAATAATTGCTGCCACTTATGTAAGGTTTCGTTGCCATCAAACCTCCGTCGGCAAATTGGCTCATTCCATACACATTAGGTACCATCACCCAATCATATGAATCTATAAAGAGTTCCATAAACCAACGATAAACTTCATCGGGGTCAAATTCGCACAATAACATAAAGTTTCCTAAAACCATTAAACGTTCAATATGATGACAGTAACCCGTTGCTAAAATTTTTTTAATACTTTCATCAATGGGTTCTATTCCCGTGGTTCCATTCCAAAATGAGGGTGGGATTTTTCTTGTAAAACTCCAGTAATTTTTTACCCTTTCTTCCTTACCTTTCAATTCATAAACTGCCCTGATAAATTCTCTCCAACCCATTATTTGTCTGATGAAACCTTCTAAAGAATTTAAAGGAATATCATGGTTGCTGGCAAATTGTAATGCTTCATCTATAATATACTGAGGTGTTAATAAACCAACATTCAACATAGGAGTTAACACACTGTGATGCAGGACAATTTCTTTTGAAACGATTGCATCTTCATAAGCTCCAAATTCCAAAAATCGGGATTTAAAAAAATCTTCCAGCCAATTTTTACTTTCGGAAAATGTCGTTGGATAAATATAATCGGTATTCAGCATCCCATAATTGTCCGAAAAATACTTATTTGTATAAGTAATAGATTCTGTATAAAACTTATTGGGTTTTAAAAAATCAACTTTCGGAGCCGTTTTTCCCTTGGGATATTTCAATCGGTTCTCATCATCATATGTCCACTTTCCACCAATTGGTTTTTGGTCATGCTCCAATAATATGTTTCTGATTTGCCGCTGATGTTTATAGAAATCAGTTTGAAACATCCTTTTCTTTTTTGAAAAATATTCAGCAATTTCATCTGAAGAATTAAGGAAAAGGGAAGTAGGATGTTTTATTGTATTCAGCTGACTATCTAATGATGCTTTGCTAATACGTTGCTCAAGCCAATAATCTGTTGTATCTATATATCTAAAATCTTCAACTCCATTTTTTTTCAAATAAGGAATAAGATTTGTGATATCTGCCAATTCATTAAATGAATCAATATAAACAACCTTTATATTTTTTGATTGAAGATAGCTTTCATAAAATTTCATACTTGCCCGGTGAAAAGCTATTTTGCGTTTATGAAAATTGTATTGTTTGAAGAAGAGCCACTCTTCAACAAGATAGATGCAGTGGCATGTTGACACAAGAATATTGTGTTCAAACAATTGATGCGGGAAAATGATACCTGTATTATTCATTTGTTTTCTTATTCATTCTGCATTTATCACTGCAATACTTTACTTCTTCCCATACCTTTTCCCATTTTTTACGCCAGGTAAATGGTCTGTTGCAAACAATACATGTCTTATGTGGTAAAAATTCTTTCTTTATTGTTTTCAACTTTTTAGTTTTAAGAAATTAATTTTTATAAAATCAAATGGAAGGTTTTGCATATGGCAAGCGACCAATCGGTTTTGAAACAAAGTAAGCATCAAGTCCCTGGCTGATTAAAATCTCAGCTTCTGATAAAGCCACAAATCCATCTGAACCAACCATTGATGCATCTATTTCAACATGTTTAATACTGCCAATAATAAGTACGGTGCCATTTATTTGAATTGGAATAGTTTGTTCATATTTCATAGCAATTTTAACGATGGCTTCCTCTATAAAGGGTGCATAGCTGGATGGATGATACATCTCTTTAAAACCTACTTTCTCAAATTCTGAAATACCCTTGTCGTAGCGGGCTGATGTTTGATGTGCTTTTTCGTATTGAGCAGCGCGAATATAGTTAATCGTATATTCTTTTGTATCCTGAATATTTTGTAGCGTATGCCGTTGCACGGAGTCTGGCCTGTTTATTAAACCAAATAAAGCCGGGTTTGCTCCCAAATGTATCAGCGAATTGAATATAGCAAGATTTGTATCAGCATCAGCAGATTTTGTTCCAATCAAAACTGCCTGACGAAAACCGGCCAATGAATTAATAAATGCGGTTCTGTAGCGTTGCTCAAATTGCTCAATATCCTCTTTTTTAAAAATCATATCTGCTTAATTATTTGAATAAATACTTTTCAACTTTTTTCCAGTAAGAAAAAAAGGAAGGGTTGTACCCTGTTACCTGATCTGCTATCCAATCTCTCGGCTCTTGTGTACCGGAGTAACCAAAGTTTAATGGATGCTCTTTGTAATAAATATTTTCAACATTATAGCTATTAACAAATGAACTAAATGAACCTGTATAAATCTGAATATCAGGAATATTTTTGCTCAATGCCAACATAAAGTCTATACATTTTTGACTTACCGGATAATTAGAAAAAAAATCAGGCTCAATAAGTAAAATTCTGTTGCCTGATTCAGCTTTATGCCATAAAGGATCGAGGTTATAGTAATTGTAAATAAAGGTGGGCAAATTAGTATCTAGTTGAAGCATTTCGTTTTCCGGTAATGGAGTCTCAAATAATAACTTTTGTGTATCTACCAATTGTTCAGGTATTTCCATTTGTTCTATCGATTCATAAGATTTTTCTAAAAATGTTGCTAACTGATTGGTGTTTGTGTACTTATTTATGTTCTCCTGATTGGCATAATATTTTTTATTACTGTTGGCACCG
>JANOPU010000309.1:0-3245 GCA_031422055.1 Ferruginibacter sp. | reverse complement strand
TGGACATAAAACATTACTTCAGTTAAACCCGGCATTCCTGCATAAGATCGTATTTGGAATTACAAATTGCAAAAAAAAACGTTCGAATGAAAATTAATCATAATTACTATATCATCATATTGATTGTTGGATTTTTCTTTTTTTCCTGTTCGCAAAAATATATTTCAACAAAATATTATTACCAAAATAAAAATACATTGGATAATATAGAGCAATCCTATATCAAACTTTATTTACAAAAACCTTTTACCATCGCATTTACAGATAAGAAATTCGAGACTCTTTCACTCGATATTATCACAGATTCACTGACGTATATTTATGAATTCAATATAAAAGAAAAACGTTTACTAGACACTTTAATAAAATTCAATTTAAAAGCTACTGAAGTAACTGAATTGATAAATAAAATGCGATCTATCCACTGTACCTGGGTAAATAAATTTGATTATTATGTTGATGACAGCAAGAAATCCCTTGTTTTTATTTCTATAAAACCTGTCAATAATAACAATTTGTTTTCTAACAAAAAGTATTATATAATTACTTATTTCCCTCAAAAACAGTATTACGACAAAGAAGGCAGACTGGTAAATAACCGGAGGCAAAAACAACTTCAGAAAGTAAATGGAGATATTTTTAAAAGAATCAATGATACGGTTAGTTATACAGTTTCATCAACATTCAGATAGCAGAAAATAAATCATTAAAATAATCAACCTAAAACAAATGAAATTCAAGCTATTCCTAACAGCTATATTATCGAATCTTTGTCTTTTTTTAATGGCACAGCCTGAGATTAAGAAAGCTTATCCCATAGTAGTATCATTTAACAGTCAATGTTGTGGTGTACCATCTGACAGTTCAGTAAGAAAGTTTATCACTCTATTTAAAAAAAGATATCGAATAAAAAAAATATCAGCTTATGAGTTTGGACCGTTAGGAAGAGAAGGTGAATTTTGTCTTGCCTTTAATTTAACTGAGCTGAATAAAAAACAAACTGATTACTTTATCACCGAAATAAAAAATATAAAACCATTACCAAAAGACAAAGGAACTTTTTCTTTCGAAGAAAAATACGAAATAGATCCTGCCAGCTTACCCAAAAGAGCTTCAAAAAAAGAAGTGATATTTTAAAAAGTTATTCTTCCAGTATCTCAATAAACCTTTCGTTATCAATAATTATACTGGCAACGCCATTATAATTGGTTACTTTGCCGGTTACACAAATTGTTTTCCCCGCTAAAAACAATTCTGGTTGATAACTAAAATTAGGAACCTGATCTTTAAAAATACTGATGCTGAATATCTGGTTGGGGAATTTCTTGTCAAGGTTTATAAAAATATTTCCTTTAGATGAAAGTTTAGTAGATACAACTGTGCCACATACTTTAATGGCTTCATTTTTACCCATATAATATTTTGCCTGAACACTGTTAAATGTATTTCTTGGCAAGCTATCGGCCCTTAATGGTAATACATCACCAGATTCGCCTGAACTTATCCATTTACTTATATCAATTCCTGTTTCCAGTTTATTTTCAATTTCGTCAGGAAGGTTATAAAAAAAATCCAGCCCGGTAACAGCCTCTATACTATCAATACTTACAGCATAACTCATGACAGGATATTCGCAATCGATATTAGGCATAATGAAACCTATTGCTCTGTGATTTACTAAATCAAGAGCAACCTTATAATATTGTTCCGGTATACTAACTTTATTTACTCCGCGTTCAATTTTTTTAAGACCGGTTTTTAATACCCCTCCGGTAACAATAAATACTTGAATGTTATTTCTGATAGCATATTGCCGTATCATATCTTCCAATTCTGCCCATTTACCTCGATTAAGTTTTGCAACCTGGGGCGACATGTTGGAATACATGAAACTTTCTGATAATGCTTTTTTTGAATATCGAAAATCTGCAGAAGGAGCAAGATGCCCCCTGTCGTATCCGAAAGCATCATATTCAAAACTGCTGTCTGGGCGCATGGTCTTTAAAAAATAATCGGCTTCTATCGCCGAACCCGTTTTGATCTTATTATCCGGCCGGAAATCATTTGACCTGCCTTCATTCCCCTTAACTACATCAGGTAATATAATATGAGCCACCCATTTTGCCTGCTCATGTGCTTCTGAATAAACCAATGCAAAAGCACTGTGATAAACTACTTCTTCGCCCGAAACTAATTTTGGTAACCCGATTTGGTCCAGATCCTGATGAATTTTCTGAAACTTCAGGTCTTCCAACTTCAATAAAATACTATCTTCATTCTTTTTAAGAATTAAAAGTTCTGCTTCAGCTTTGTTAATTAGTTGTACAAGTGCTTGAGAAGATGAACAAAAAGGGAAAATTAAAAAAATCAGCAGAAGGCGCATATAAATAATATTAAAAATATAATACTCAAAGATGACTTAAATAATTTGAATAAGAATAAGACCTGCGATACTTTATGCTAACATTTCAAAAACTGCTTTATGTTCGCACCAAAATAAATCAAATAATAAAATTCGTTTTTTAAGGAAAGAAATTATTAACGGCCAGTCCGCCATTTTATAAATATCCACATCATTTAATAACAAGTAAATTCGACTGATTTCTTTACCCTTAATTATACTATTTCTTTCCCATTTCCATTTTTCTGAAACAGTTTTTTCAAATTCAGCCTGCAGTAATTTAAAATGCTCAAAAAAAAATGCCTGTGCCATTAATTCATCATGTGAAATTTCTATTCCGATGTATGCAAATCCTTTTTGGACCTCCATTTTTACATTTATGAACCTGATTCCTGTTTTATAATTGATCCAGTTTATTTTGATCCCTTCCGCAGAAGGTATCGGAGAAATGTATTGTCCGAAAGTTGTCCAGAATTGCTCCCGCAAAATTGATTCTTCCTTTTTTGAGTACATGATAAGTATCAATTTGGCCTAATAAAATCAGGTCTTTTAATAAAATTGCTATTAAATTTAAATCTAAGTTTTGTTCGTACTTCAATTCTCCAATTTTGCATACCATCAATGGTGCGGGGAAAATAATAGCCCCTTAATTCAATAGTGCCAAATACAAGACTTTCGTTTCTTGTTCGTACACCTGCCCCAATTGCAGTGAAGCCATCAGATTGCTTTATTGATTGATTAATAGGTCTTACGATAGAAATATCCCCAAATACAAAAGGTGCAAAACGGAAGCCCAAAATTCTTTTAAGATTAAAAAATACAGATTCCAGTTTAACAGTAGTTC
>JANOPU010000308.1:0-2467 GCA_031422055.1 Ferruginibacter sp. | reverse complement strand
GCCAATAACGGGTTTGTTCTCTTCATAAATCTTGCCGTTGAAATTAAAATAGTTCATTGTGTTGTAAAGTAAATCCTTTTTTGAATTAATGCGGGTCAAAATTATATTCAGGCTGTTTACTCCCCTTCTCCTTTTGGAGAGGGGGTTGGGGGGTGAGGCTAAAATAAAAAATCTCCGGCAATGCGGAGATTTTCTTTTATAAAATGTAGGGGGTTACATTTCTTCTATGATTTTATGTTTTACTGCATACATAATAAGTCCGGCAGTGCTCTTTGAACCGGTCTTAACTTTTAATTTGTCCCTGATTGCTTCTACGGTACGCGGACTTAGATCTACCATATCTGCAATTTCTTTGGTGCTTTTTTCTTCGCACATCAGTCTTAATATGGTCGTTTCCTTGTCATTCAGATGTACATCCATAGTGGCCGACATCTGGTGAGGTGCAGCAACATTTCTTTGTTTTAAATTACTAAGCAGGGCTTTATTGGTAAGTGAATTAAAATAATATTCCTGTTCATAACAAGTTTTGATGGCCTCATAAATGATCTCGCTGTCGCTGTTTTTAGTAAGATAACTATTGGCACCCAGTTCCATCAATTTTGTGATCATACTGTTATCATCTACCATGGTAAGCATGATGATCTTGGTTTGAGGGCATAATTTTTTTACTTCCGGAAGTGCTGCGATGCCATCCATGATGGGCATTTGAATATCAAGCAATATTACATCTGCCTGTACGGTTTTAAGAAGGTTGATCAGATGCATACCATTATCTGCCTCTGCGATGATCTTGATGTCTTTTTTGGAACTCAATGCTGTTTTAACACCAGCCCTGTAAAGCACATGATCATCAGCAATAATGACTTTAATGGGTTCCTGCGTTTCTTGATTCATAATTATATATTGTAAAAATAATGTTTTTTTGAATAGTAAGTTTACGAGTGTATAACGATGTTAACAACTTGAAATTATTTATTTAATAAATATAGCGTGTAAATACCCGAACAGGCAAATAGTGTTTTTACGCATAAAGTGCAGTATATGCATGAAACAAGAATTGAAAATATACGAATGTAAAATGTTATCACTTATTTGATTGTATTTTTTAAAATTTCAATTGTAACTGTATTAAAGAGTTTTTATCATCATGTATGAGTTGAATAAAAATGACCAGGTCCCGTTTTCATCCGCTTCCCGGTCATTTCAATCGTACCAGTTTTGTATCATAGTGTATGGATTAACTGGTTATTCAAAGTTGCGACTAAATATATTTACCAGCAAGAGAAAAACAACCGATTTTTAGAGTGTTTTTCTTCCCTGTTTTTCGGTATTAAGTTTTAATGTTGTGTAGAAATTATTTTATGAGTAGAACATTAGTACATATTTTGGATTCGGTTCAACTTGGTATAATGATATTGTCGTTCATTTTCAGTTTAAAACTGGTAAACAAAAAAAATATACCAAAATATATGAACGGATTTTTTTTATATCCTTTAGTTGCTATCATTGTATTTTCACCTTCATTTTTTGCTATTTTTATTTCCAAAAGTTTTTATCAATTTGGTCATATCTTAAATAATCTTTCTCTGATTTTTCACTTTTCTTTCTTAAGCTTTTTTATTTTTCGGGCAATGTCAATGGGAAAGAACAATAATTATTTTTATTTGATTTTTGGAATATTTATTTCATTTATATTTGTATTGCTATTTAATGGAACATTAAAAAAACTAAATGGTCCTGCTTTTGCTACAACAAATTTTGGATTAGCAGTATTTTGCATAATATACTATTACAGACTTTTTGATAATTTGCCAATTGTTAATTTAAGAAGAGAACCAGCTTTTTGGATAATAACAGGTATTTTTTTTTGCATGAGTTTAAACATTCCAATGTTTGCTTTTTATAATTATTTAAAAAGTAGAATTTCTTCTAACAATCTTATGTTATTAAAGTCAATTGGTGCATTTGGTTATACCTTGATGCATGTATTTTTTATAAAAGCTTATTTATGTTCAATTCGTCTACAGAAGCCGTAGTCACTTTTATTGTAGTATGCACTTTATTAATTGCATTGCTGATCGGTTTTATCACCACAATGATCTACCGTTACCAGCAGAAACAAAATGCTTATTTTAAAGAAGTGGAGGAATTAAAAATCACTCATGCAAATGAAATTTTACAATCCCAATTAGAGATACAGGAACAAACTTTTGAAAATATTTCAAGAGAGATACACGATAATATTGGCCAGAAACTCACCCTTGCCAAATTACATTTAAATACTCTGAATATAAACGATACGAGTAAAGCAACTGTTCAATTAAATGATTCGGTTGCCATGATCAGCGAGGCCATTAATGACCTCAGCGATATCAGCCGCAGCATGAGTTCTGAAATAATATTGAATAATGGGTTTATCAATGCACTTGAATTTGAAATTACACAGCTTAATAAATCAGGGTTATTT
>JANOPU010000307.1:0-2683 GCA_031422055.1 Ferruginibacter sp. | reverse complement strand
GCATCGCTGCCAATTGCAATGGTTCCTTTGCGGGGAAACATGCCAAATATCTTTGCAGGATTTGTACAGGCAACTTCCACATATTTATTTAGGGTGATCTTATTTTTTGCTACGCCTTCGCTGAACAATAATTCCATCCTGTTTTCTATGGCTGGATGTCCATTTGGTATCTTTGAAAAATCATCTTTACCCATTAATTTCTGATCCCACTTAAATGGACAATGATCTGTTGCAACAACATTTACCAAGCCCTGGTTGATACCTGCCCATAAAGTATCCTGGTCTTTCTTTTCTCTCAATGGGGGACTCATCACCCATTTGGCTCCTTCAAAATTCTTTTCATACAATGATGCATCCAGTAATAAATACTGAATACAGGTTTCAACAAATACTTTTTGATTTCTTTTTGTTGCATTGCGAACAGCATTGAGTGCACCTTCACAGGTAAGATGAACGATATAACCAGGGCAACCGGTATAATTCGACATATCAACAAAGCGTTCACTTGCTTCAGCTTCTGTTACTTCCGGTTGTGATAAATAATGATACAACGGAGATAGTTTTCCTTCTTCTTTATGTTTCTGGATAAGATAATCGATCATATCGCCATTGGTTGCATGCACATTGATCAAGCCTCCGTGTTTTTTTACTTCCTCCATCAACCCAATCATCTGCCGGTCATCGATCATCAATGCACCTTTATATGCCATGAATGTTTTGAAAGAAGTAATGCCCTCTTTTTCTATAAAATCTTTGATCTCCTTTTTTGTTGAATCATTGAAATCAGTAACGGCCATGTGAAAACTATAATCCCCCACACAATTATTATCGGATCGGGAACGCCATTCTTCCAATGCGGCATGCAATGAATTCCCTTGCTTTTGTAAAATAAAATCGATGACCATCGTTGTACCGCCATACAAAGCAGCACGGGTACCGGTTTCATAATTATCGCTGGAAAAAGTTCCCATGAAAGGCATATCAAGATGCACATGCGGGTCAATTCCACCCGGCATAACGAGTTTACCTGCAGCATCAATTTCTTTGTCTGCTTTTATTGATAATCCTGTCTGTCCGGCAGACAGGTTTTTTCCGATAGCTGAAATGGTTTCACCTTCAATGAATATATCAGCTATATAATCATCCGTGGCAGTGATAACCCTTCCATTTTTTATTAAGATGCTCATTGTATTTTATTTTTTATTAACTGCAGAGAACATGAGTTTATGAGGTATCGCAGAGAACCTCTGCGTTAGCTCAGCTTCTCCTGTTCTCAGCGGTTTCTATTTTGCATTGATAAAAAATATATAATACCACTTACTGTAAAACCTACAAACCATGCATAATGATACAAATCTGAAATCCAACCGGGAAATGCAGTTGCAGAGATTAATTTCACCTGCAACAAAAATCCCGGAACATTCGGCAGTATCCCCAATAACAATGCAATGATAGCTGCAAAGTTAAACCCATTATTAAATCTATATTGCCCGTTGTGTTTATATAAATCATCAACATTCAAATGTTGTTTGCGAATGAAATAATAATCAGTGATCATGATACCTCCCACCGGGCCCAATAAACTGGAATATGCTATCAGCCAGGTAAAAATATATCCGTTTGGATCTGCGATCAGTTTCCATGGAAAGATCAATATCCCCAAAATGCCGGTTATATATCCTCCGGTTCTAAAGTTAATTTTTTTAGGAGACAAGTGTGCAAAATCATTTGCCGGACTAACAATATTAGCTGCAATATTTGTTGCCAGGGTTGAAATAGCAACTGCGATCATTGCAATACTTACCAATAATTTATTCTCAAATTTTCCTGCAAGTACTAAGGGATCCCAGATAGTTTCGCCATAAATAATTACAGTGGCAGAAGTAACCACAACACCGATAAAAGAGAATAATGTCATTGAAGGAGGAAGTCCAATGATCTGACCATTGATCTGTGCTTTCTGACTTTTAGCATAACGTGTAAAATCCGGGATATTCAATGACAGGGTTGCCCAGAATCCAACCATTCCCGTTAGTGCAGGAAAAAAATATGTAAAGAAAGCTGATGTGTCAGTAAATTTTGATGGCTGTTTCAAAATAGGCCCAAGGCCATTCCCGGCATTGATTGCCCAGAAAAGTAATGCTAATGCAGCAAGTGGAAGAAAAAAAGCTTTGAATACAAGCAGTTTTCTAATACTCTCCACACCCAGGTAAACTACAAACATATTCAATAGCCAAAAAAGCAAAAAACAAATTGCGGGTCCGGTTTGTAATCCAAAAGAATCGGGAAATATTTGTGGCATTTGCCCCAACGAGGGCCACCAGATATTAAACATCAGGTATAAAGCATAGCCACCGATCCATGCCTGGATACCAAACCATCCACAGGCAACGATCGCCCTGAGCATGGCAGGAATATTTGCGCCAACAGTACCAAAGCTAGCCCTTGCAAAAACAGGAAAAGAAATACCATATTTTGTGCCAGCATGCCCGTTTAATATCATTGGAATAAGGACAACTGTATTCCCAATAAAAATAGTTAGGATGGATTGCCACCAGTTCATACCACCTTGTATCAATGAACTTGCCAGCATATAAGTAGGAATGCACAAACTCATGCTGATCCACAAAGCCGCATAGTTCCACGTACCCCATGTGCGTTTGTTTTGCGGGATGGGGGCAAG
>JANOPU010000306.1:0-2381 GCA_031422055.1 Ferruginibacter sp. | reverse complement strand
GGATGATGGCCTGGCTGGCGGTAACAACCCCCTGACCCCCTGAAGGGGGAACTTAGGTTGTTACTGTATTTGAAATTCAAAACTTCTTTTCTGATTATAATAGTTAAATTTAATTCTTAGAATATCATTTGATTTGCATAGAAATCTTTTATAAAAGACTTGATTCGGAAACTGTTACCTATGCTGCACAGTAAATCTAATTAAGGTTCCCCCTTCAGGGGGGCAGGGGATATGAAAATAGCTTTCCACGGTGCAGCCAGAACTGTTACAGGTTCAAAGCACTTACTCACATTAAGCAACGGAAAAAAAATATTACTTGATTGCGGTATGTTCCAGGGGATGGGAGATAGAACCGATGAACTGAACCGGGATTTTGGATTTGATCCGGCTTCTGTAGATTTTATGATCTTGTCGCATGCACATATCGATCATTGCGGACTCATACCAAAATTGATCAAAGATGGATATAAAGGTATCGTTTATGCCACACCGGCAACTAAGGAATTGGCTGCTGTTTTAATGGAAGATTCTGCAGGTATACAGGAGAATGATGTAAAATTTGAGAATAAAAGACGGGGTCTGATGGGATTACCCTATTTGAAACCTTTATATACAACAGAAGATGCATTGATAGCAGCCGACCATTTTGAAACAGTAGATTATGATCATTGGCATACCATAGAAGAGGGATTGGAATTTTGTTATACAGATGCAGGACACATTATAGGAAGTGCCGTAGTGAATTTGAAGATAACCGAAAAAGGAAAAATTACCCGTATAACTTTTAGTGGTGATGTGGGAAGATACCGCGACATCATTTTAAAATCTCCTTCTGTATTTGATCAGGCAGATTATATTATTATTGAATCAACCTATGGTAATAGCCTGCATGATGAACACAATCCAACTCCTGATGCATTACTAAAATGGATTGAACATACCTGTCTGCATAAAAAAGGAAAATTAATTTTACCTGCTTTTAGTGTTGGCCGTACGCAGGAAGTTTTATACGCCCTCAATCAACTTGAAAATGAAAACAGGTTACCAGCTTTGGATTATTTTGTAGACAGCCCCCTTAGCATAAAAGCAACCGGGATCGTTAAAAGTTTTCCTCAGTATTTTAATTCTCGTATTCAAAAAGTGTTATTAAATGATGAAGACCCTTTTGGTTTTAAAGGATTAAAATTTATCAAGTCAATTGATGAATCAAAACAGTTGAATTATTTTAAAGGCCCCTGTGTCATCATATCAGCAAGTGGAATGGCCGAGGCAGGCAGGGTAAAACATCACATCAGCAATAATATTGAGAATAGCCGGAATTCAATTGTACTTACAGGTTATTGTGAACCACGTTCCCTTGGTGGCAGGTTAAAAAATCATCCCAAAGAAGTGAATATTTTCGGACAATCACATGAAGTAAATGCAGAAATAGGAGAGATGCGAAGCATGAGTGCTCATGGTGATTATGATGACCTGGCCCAGTTTCTGTCATGCCAGGATCCTAAACTCGTAAAAAAACTTTTCCTTGTTCATGGAGAATACCCTGTGCAACTGGATTTTCAGCAAAGATTGATCAGAAAGGGATTTTTAGATGTGGAGATTCCGGAAAGACATTTCGAGATTGGGCTTACTTAATTTTAGTAATCGTCTGGCCACTTTGAGTGACCTGACGATTACTAAAATTTAAAACCTTTCAGGTTTGAAAGAAGAGATATCGATCGTAGTATTTTTTCTCTCAACAATTTCAGATACCAATTTACCCGTTCCTGTTCCCTGCGAGATCCCCAGCATTGCGTGGCCGCCTGCAAAAATAACATTTTCGTATTTTTCGGTCCTCCCGATGTATGGCAGCCCATCGGGTGTTACAGGCCGGAGTCCGTTCCATATCTTATCAGCAGGAGGAAAATCAATTTTTAATCCGGGGTAAAATTCCCTGGCAGAATCATAGATGCCTTTCATCCGGTTCAGTAATACATCCTTATTGATGCCGCTTATCTCCATGGTACCGCCAATGCGTAGTTGATTTCCCCATGGAGTGATGGCACATCTTCCATCAACCAGTATTGCCGGGTATTTGATATTTTTTTCAACAAAAGGATAGGTGTAACTATAACCTTTACCCGGTTGTAATAATAATTTTATATCCATCATTTTTGCAACAACCGGCAACCAACTACCTGATGAAACAATTAGTTCGTTGCAATCAAATTTTTCTTTATCAGTAAGTACGGAAGTGATTCTGTTGTTATTTTTTTCAAATCTTAATAACATATGATGATCAGTACCTACAGCGTTAAAATAATGTTCATGTGTATCATCCAAAGCTAGTTTAGTAACTAAATTATTAATATTATTCCGCATCCGGATCATATTTAATTTCT
>JANOPU010000305.1:0-2854 GCA_031422055.1 Ferruginibacter sp. | reverse complement strand
CCGGCACTACCAGAGACACTATCCATACTCATTATAATTTATTCAATAAAGAATTTGTATTGATCGATACAGCAGGTATCAGGCGGAAAGCAAAAGTTCATGAAGACCTTGAATTTTATTCTGTAATTCGTGCAATAAAAGCAATGGATGAAGCAGATATTTGCCTTTTATTGCTTGATGCTGGCAAAGGGATTACTGCACAGGACCTTTCAATCTTTGCATTGGCTGTAAAAAAAGGAAAAGGAATTGTTGTACTTGTCAATAAGTGGGATCTGGCCGATAAGGAAACCAACACAGCCCGAGATTATGAAAAGGAACTTAAAAAAAGATTTGCTCCATTTTCTGATGTACCGATCCTGTTCATATCAGTAACAGAAAAGCAACGAATTTTTAAGAGTATTGAAGCAGCTTTGCAAGTCTTTGAAAATAAGCATCGAAAGGTTGCTACTTCAAAATTGAATGATATCATGTTGAAAGCCATAGAAAATTATCATCCTCCTGTGGTTAGGGGTAACGCGGTAAAGATCAAGTATGTTACACAACTACCAACTCATACACCCAGTTTTGCATTCTTTTGTAACTATCCTGATGACATAAAAACGCCTTACCGAAATTACCTTGAAAACCAATTAAGGGAACATTTTGAATTCAGCGGGGTACCTATCAGATTGTTTTTCAGAAAAAAATAGGATGTGAGCTTTTGATTTTAAGAAACGAGATAAAAAGTTGCGGTATTAAAAAATCATATTACTTTTGCAGCTATTTAAAAAAAACTAAAAATACTTAAAATGAAAAAATTATTTGTTATTGCTTTGATCACTGTAACTTTTGCAGCATGTAATGAAGGAGAAAAGACTGCAGAAACAACTCCTGTTGTTGATTCTTTGGTATCAGATGCCAATAAAATGGCTGATAGTGCAAAAATGATGGCTGATACTGCTACTAAAATGATGGCTGATACTGCGAGCAAAATGATTGAAAAAGCTGCTGATAAAATGCAGGAAGGTGCGGATAAAATGAAAGAAGCTGCCGAAAAAATGGAGCCAAAAAAACCTTAATCAGTAAAAAGGAATATACATGGCCGGCTTATCGGGATAAGCCGGCTTTTTTTATTTGTGTAAAGCCATCTTATATGGCTTATCCAATCTTTTTAATTACTATATATGCGATTGTGATCAACAACAATAAAACTAAAATGCTGAAATAAAGCAAAGGTTGTTCGGCAAGTTTTCTTTTTTGTTTTCTTTTTTTCTTTTTATCCAATTGTTTTTTAAGACCTGTATTCATTTGTTGAATGATATCTGTGATCTTATTTTTATCTTCAACTGTTTGCAATCCTTCCACTGCATCATTCATAAATTCATCATCATTCATTTGTTTTTCAAAAGCATGTTGTTCAGCATCTGACATGTCATGGTTAAGATATTGAAGCAGTTTTTTCTGTTCAATATCCTTATTCAGATTTGATAATATGTCTTTCAGGTCATCGCTCATTTTGCTGCAATCTTTCCATGTTTATTTTTAAATTCCTTTTGCCGTTTTGTATATGGCTTTTTACCTGCATCAGGCTATATCCGGTATGATCTGCAACCTGTTGGTAACTTTTTTTTTCAAGATAAAATAAAGTTACGCAAAGCTCCTGCTCTTTGTTAAGCTCTTTTAAAGCTTGGGTCATAGTATCCAATATTCTGTCCTTTTCTTTAATTTCCTTTATATCATCATTATCTTGGGGTGATGAAATTACCTGGTCATTTATTTCATAAGTTCGTTTTCCCTTATCCCTTAGTTTCATCAGGCAATGATTTTTTGCCACCATATACAACCAACTCTTGATATATTCTACTTTGTATTTTTGAAGTTCATTAATTGTTTTTAAAAAGACCTGCTGAACTGCATCCTTGGCTTCTTCTTCATTTTTTAAATATTTCATGCACACACCAAATAAAAGCATAGTATACCGTTGAAGCAATACCCCAAGCCATTCATTATTGCCGTCATTATAAAAATGTTGCAATAGTTCTTTGTCATCTATATGGTCGTGATTGCGCTGGCTCAAAATGATACGATCAATGATTTATTCATTCCTTAGATGTGTAAAATGATCATTTCCATAAACAGTGTTTCAAAAAACAACATCTAGGAAGAATGAATGGGTTCTTCTATAATTACTTGATTGCTTTGCTGACCGGTGGATTTCTTCTTATCAAAAAAAAGTAGTTTTATAGCAATGATGATCATAAAGACAGCGAATATTTTTTTGATCGTTTCCTGAGGAAGGCTTAAAGCAAATTTACTTCCAAAATAACTGCCTATAAGGAAAGCAGCAGATATGATCAGTACAACCCTGATATCAACATATCCTTGTTTGTAATATTGCATTACACCTAAAATTCCAACCGGAAGCAATAAAATTCCGAGTGATGTTCCCTGGGCCAATTTTTGAGAAAAACCCAAAATCAAAACAAGTGCCGGTACGATCACGATACCGCCGCCAACTCCTACCAATCCACTTAACATGCCTGCGGCAATACCTACCAATATTAGTAATAGAATTGTTTGTATGTCCATTTGGGTATTTTTATTATACACGGTTTCAAGGAAATTTATTTTTATAAAATGATATGGCACCCTCAATTACTTTATACGCCGTTTCTTTATCCTGAAAATTATCGATCTCCACTTTTTTATTTTCAAGAACCTTATATTGTTCAAAGTAATTTTTTAAAACTGCAAAAAAGTGAGCCGGTAATTCATTGATATCTGTAATATGGTTTACTGATGGGTCTTTTGATGCAACAGCTATGATCTTATCATCTTTTTCTCCACTATCTATCATTTGCATATTACCAATTAC
>JANOPU010000304.1:0-20266 GCA_031422055.1 Ferruginibacter sp. | reverse complement strand
CTTCTTGATTCCCTTTCTGGCAAAACATTTTTCTCAATTATTTTAAAAATATCTTTGTAAGTAGAAGCCTTCATTACATCCATTAAGCTAAAATCAATTACAAATCTTTCTGGTTGAGAATTTTTATTACCCAATAACTCTTCACCAATTAAAAATGGCTTTAGCACATCTTTATACTCAGGATTTTTCTTCAATAGTTTTAATCCTTCTGCTTTAGATATTAAAAACCCTTCGTGTCCATGTGTTTGCCCTTGGAATACTTTTTTTGGCTCTTTATTACAATGTAAAACTTTAGCAGTGGTAACATCGGTATTTAAACTGAGGCTGCTGTTAATAACGGGCTCCACATGCCTTTGCAGTTCTTCATTTTTATCTGTTATATACAAAAGTTTTTCAGCATTGTATTTTCCTTTTATCCAGCTTACTATACTTACAAATACGGCTGCTTCACCACTCCAGTCAACACTACTTGTTGCATTGATAATTTCACCACCCTTGTTTACAATATAATCCAGACTTCCCTCCCTGCTATAATTTTGCCTTATTGTATTTGTTCCAACTAATCCTGCAAAATGGTTTGGTTTTAAATGTTTGTGAGCTTTGTAAAACCAGTATACACAAAAATCTGCCCTTCCGGGTACTTCGGGATAAGCTTCTCTTAGTTTATTCATATATGCAGCGCCAAATTCTTTCTGCATTTTATTTTTGCTCTGGTAGGGAGGATTTCCAATTATTACATCACAATCAGGCCATGCAGTAAACAAAGCATCATCACAAATTATATTACTGTCCAGGTTATCTAATGGCAATGTTTCCTGTTTATCCATTGCTTCCTTAATGCTCATCTCCTTGGCAATCATTAATGTGACCTTGGCAAGTTCTACCGCATTCGGATTAAGATCTATTCCAAAAAACTGTTTGGTGCTTACAAACTTGCAATTAATGGTATAATCCCACCCCTGTTTATTACCGGCTATCAACTTAAAGTGTTGCAGTATTTCTTTTTCTATTAGTTTAATTTCTTTGTAGGCAATAAACAGAAAATTTCCACTTCCACAGGCAGGATCAAGTACTTTATAATTACATAATTCTATATGCAGAGTTTTTAAGGCTTCGGCTGTTTTTTCTCTTTCTTTTGCATCATGTTTATCCAATACATCATCAATTTTTTGTCGCCACGGTTGTACAATTACAGGGTCAACAATTTTCTTTATGTCAATTTCGTTGGTATAATGAGCACCTAAATTGTGGCGCTCTATCTCATCCATATTACCTTCGAATATGGAACCGAATATGGCAGGGTTAATATGATGCCAGTTTTTAGTACAGGCAACTTCAATCAAGTCCACTTCTTTTTTTGTTAATTCAAGTGGTAATGTTTTTTCAAACAAACCGCCGTTAAAATAATCTACATCTTTATACCTGCCTGCCGGTGTTATCCCTTTATTGTTCATTTCGTTAAACAGGCCACCAATAAGGTCGTAGGTTTCTGGTACTTTATCATAACCGGTTCCTTCCTTTTCCAAACATTCTTCAATAAGGCGGGTAAATATTTTGCCTGGTAACAGGTCAATATCTTCAGCATACATACACAGTACACATTGCAGACAATAACGCATGGCATCTTCCTTGCTTATTTGAGGGTTCCTGTTTTTATCAATTAAGCTTTTATAAACATAGCTTACAAATTTTGCGGCATCTTTTGTTACATCTTCTCTATCAGTTTTAAAAAGGGGTTTCTTTTCTTTTGGTAGCAAAAAGACAAAGGCTTCCTTGCGTATTTCTAATTGTACTAAATCAATTTTTTCCTGCGGTTCATAAATATCTTTGTTAAAATCATAGATCCAGAATTGATCAAAATTGCAGAGAACAACATAGTTTGGTCGGTTTGGCACCAACTGGCTCCAATAACTAAAAGCCTGTTGCAGGTGGATGCTTAGATCTTCGCCGCCTTTTTTCATTTCAATCAGCACACGAGGCTTCCACACTAGGTCAGCAAATGAAGTGGTTTTCTTTTTTTCATTTTTAATGCGGTATTCACAATCAGCACCGGCACCTTTATAACCCTCTTCATAACCCAATGCGGTAAAGAAATGGTCCAAAAAAGTTTGCGCTTCACCTTTTTCATCGCCTTTGATGTGTTTACGGCAGTATTCAATAAAGGAAGTAAAATCCATTTTATAGGGTTAATAACCGAATATAGGAAACATATTATTGAAAACAAAAACACGCTGTGTTTTCACCCTATCAATTTACCGTTATTACACGATTGGTTAGTTCTTTTTCATTTTTCATTTTTGTGCTAGCCGGAAAAGCAGAAAACCGGCTTAAAATAAACGAGTATGCAACAGGGTAGCTGAAAACTGTATAGAGTAAGCAAAAAAAAATTTACATTATGAAACGTTTAATCATAACCATTTTATTTAGTGCAGTTATATCTGCATTTGGCCAACCTTTTCCGGATTTAAGAACAGAAATAAACCAGACATCATTTGACAAAATATTAACGTCAATGGATATTCCTTTGGTTTTATTTGAGCACAATAGCCCTTTTCCTAGGAGCTTAACTGCTACTGATCAAATATCAAAATTCGATGACGAATCTGATAAAGTCTATAGCTATAATGATATGCAATCTCTTTTCTCTTGGGCTTTAGATGGAGATTTGACTTCCATGGCCGATGTTAATGATAATGATCTTAAGAATGAAATAAAAAAACAATGGCGCATTTCTATGGAACCAATAAATGAAGTGATAGCTAATTATCAATATGCAAAAAAAAACGGAACTGCAATTGACTATAAAGGGCCATCAGAAAGCGACTTTGATGGCGGTGATTTCCCTATGAAAATGATACAAAACTGGCCATCAGCCAAAATTAAAGATATCTTCTCGGTCTTATCCAAAACGACTGTAATTACACAGGATTTTGTAAGACTTCATTTAGCTTACGCAAAGGCAGAATTATATGATAAACCCAGCCTAACTGTTAATAGTCCCAATTTTAAAGCAACCAACATAATGGTAAAAGTAAGTGCAACAGGAGAGTTGTGGACAAAGGTTCCCAGGTTTAAATGTTGCAAATATATACTTGGAATTTGTGTTTGGCCCTGTATTGACAGGTGGGAATGGGTGAGAGTGAAAAGTGCTTCAGCATCTGCCAAAATTGGTTCTAATGTTTCCATCAATTTTCAAACTCAAGGATTGAAAATTTTTGCAGGGGCTTTATTTGATAAATTATATTTTGACTACCCTATTTTGAGGGAGATAAATCTAGCTGCCATTGGAAATCTTTATTTGAAAAATAAGAAGTTCGAACTTTATGATGTTTCTACATTTGTAGCATCGATACCTTATATAAATAAAAAGTTCAGGATAAAAGAAATTGTACTACCTCCAAGAAACGGTGGTGTTACCGTTGAGGTTAATATTACCAACCAATAGAAAAAGATCAACCACTAGGAGCTTTATTTTACTCCCTACCCTCTTATTCCAACCAGCGGTGGAACATCAACTTCCACCGCTTTTACATTTACAGATGACATCTTCACCCCCTCACCTCCCCATACTCCTCCTTCCACTCCAATTTAAACCTTCGGTGGCTCCATAAATAATTGGCGGGATCACTTTTAATGGATCTTTCCAATGCATCGCGGTACAGGCAAGTAAGTTCTCCTTCTTTATATCCCGCAGTATTTTCAGCAAGGAGGTATGGTTCAAAATGATAAAAGCCCCGTTTTATTTTTGTAAACCTTATATAAACTACTGCTGCGTTATTATTTATTGCCCCTTTTTCAGGGCCGGTAACAAAAGGTACCGGACGGCCAAAAAAATTGATCCAGTATGCATTGTGCGGATTCCCCGCATTTTGATCGGCACCCAAAGCAAGGAGGTATTGTTGTTTTGTAAGTTCCTCCATTCTATTTTTAAAATCTGTAGCACTGATAAAAATAGATCCATAGCGGGTACGTAAATCATAAAATATTTTATCGATCACTTTATTGGTAATCGGGATATACACTGCAGATATGGGTAACTTAATATGAAGTGCATACAAAAGGCTGCAATACTCCCAGTTAAACTGATGCCCGCCCAGTAAATTGATATTATATCCTTTATCAATCAATCCGTTTATCATTTTATAGTTGCCTGTATTTCGCTTTTCCAATGTACGCTTAGACATGGAGATAGCTTTTATACATTCAATAAATGTATCGGTAAAATACTGGTAAAATTTACGGGCTATTTTTTTTCGTTCTTTGTCTGTTTTATCCGGAAAAGCAATTTGAAGATTCCCCAGTACCACTTCCTTCCGGTATTTAAAAACACTATGTAAAAGAAATGCAATAAAATCGCTGATGGAATATAAAATAAAAAAAGGCAGCAGTGAAAAGAGATACAACAAAGGATATATTATATAATACATTGTAAAATTTAAAAAATAAAAGTAAAAATATTTTGCTTTTGCATTTGCATTTAATCTACAGTTGCATTTTAAAAAATTTCCAGCAGTTGAAAACACCAAACAAGAAATGCAGCAGCGGACAACCTATATCATGTATATTTTTTAAGCAAAAGTAAAAAATTAACGAATCTCTTTATATGCATTTTTTACATTCAGATTGAAACAACAACCTTGCCCGGAGCAGGAACAACATCGATCCACTTTTTTTCATACTCCTTTTTATATTCCCATTTCCATCTTTGATGACTCCATAGATAATTATCAGGATTTTCACGTATAGTTTCTTCCAGAAAATTCCTGTATAACCTGGTGAGTTCGCCGTCTTCAAAAGATGCGGCATTTTCTGTAACAACTATTGGTTCAAATGTATAGTACCCTCTTTTTACTTTAATGAGTTTTACAAAAACCACCGCAGTATTATTGCGCCTGGCACCTTTATCCGGCCCGGTAACAAAAGCAGTTGGCACCCCAAAAAAATTAAGCCAATAAGTATTATCCGGATTTCCCGGATTTTGATCAGCAGCTAACGCTATTGAGTATTGTTTATCAAACACTTTGTGCATTCTATTTCTAAACTCTGTTGCAGCTACCAATACGGTTCCAAATTTTTGTCGCATATTATAAAATATTTTGTCAAGTGCCCTATTTGTAATTTTCATATACACTCCAACAAAAGGTATTTCTAAATTTTTCGCTGCTACCCAGTTAACGTATTCCCAATTCATCTGATGCCCGCCTTGAAACTGTATATTTAATCCCTTTCTTCCTAGAGCATTGCATTCATCCAGGTTAATAATTGCCCTTTTATTGAATTCTTTTTCTGAAATACTAAACATCTTAATGGTCTCGATAAATGTATCTGCAAGGTTCTTATAAAACTGACCTGCAATTTTTTTTATTTCCAATTCATTTTTTTCCGGAAATGCTATTGAAATATTTTTGAGTACGATATCTTTTCTATACCTGAAAACCCTATACAGAATAAAACAGGCAAAATCACTGATGCCATATAAAATAAAAAAAGGCAGTAATGATATAAGGTAAAGTAAGCCGTAAATAATATAATACATTGTAAAAATTATGGTGCAAAGATAAAGAAGTAGATATGAGATGCTTTTATAAACTCATCAAAAAATAATTAATCAAAATAAGCTATTCCCATAAAAGTTGTCTATGAATAATTTAATACAATTTCTACAAAATAGTATTCTGCAATATTTTAGCCCGGCCCGGATAATCAGTGTTGAAATGCAACCCACGGCTTTCTTTTCTAAATGCGGCACTTTTCACAATAATATATGCAACAGTGATCATATTACGTAGTTCGCAAAGTTGTGGCGAAACCTCCGTTCGTTGATATAAAGCTTCTGTTTCCTCATGCAACAGATCCAGCCTTTTATTTGCACGAAGCAATCGTTCATTATTACGAACAATTCCTACATAATCACTCATCAGTAGTTTTAATTCTTTTAAGCTCTGAGTTATTAAGATCATTTCAGTTGGCGCTGTCGTACCGGCAGCATTCCAGTCAGGTATAGATTCATTAAAATGCAGATTGTCAATATTTTTTTTTGTAGAGAGAAAACTGCGATGTGAAAAAACCATAGCTTCCAGCAATGAATTACTGGCAAGCCTGTTGGCTCCATGTAAGCCGGTGCTTGCACACTCTCCCGAAGCAAATAAATTCTTAATTGATGTTTGGCCCCATTCATCTGTTTTAACGCCGCCGCAACTATAATGTGCAGCCGGTGAAACAGGTATCATGTCTTTTGCAACATTAATACCGATACTTAGGCATTTTTCATAAATGTTTGGAAAATGTTCTATGAATTTTTCTAAACCCATTTGCCTGCAATCAAGATATACAAACTCGGTTCCGTTTATTTTCATTTCATTGTCAATTGCCCTTGCTACAATGTCGCGGGGAGCGAGATCTTTTCGTTTATCATACCGTTCCATAAAAGCTTCGCCCTGATGATTCCTTAATATACCACCATCTCCTCTAACTGCTTCTGTAACTAAAAATGAATGGCCTCTTACTCCGGGTTCATATAAAGCAGTTGGATGAAACTGTATGAATTCCATATTCTCTATCCTGCCTTTGGCCCTGTATACCATTGCAATACCATCGCCTGTAGCAATAGCCGGATTTGTTGTACTCCTGTATACCTGCCCGTTACCTCCTGTTGCAAGCAATGTGATCTTTGAATTGATCTTTTCAATTTTTTTTGTACTCAGATTAAGAATATATACTCCATAACATTCTATATCCGGTGTTGATTTGGTTACCAGGAATCCCAGGTGATGTTGTGTAATAAGATCCAACACAAAGCAATGAGTGATCAATTTGATGTTGTTGCTTTTTTTAATTGCCTCCAATAAAGTGCGCTCCATTTCTTTACCGGTAACATCTTTATGATGCAAAATTCGGTTCTCGCTATGCCCACCTTCTTTACCAAGTTTATAATCACCATCCGGTTCTTTATCAAATTGTGCTCCCCATTTAATAATTTCATCAATACGTTGCACCCCTTCTTTTACAACGATCTCAACAATTTGTTTGTTACACAATCCATCCCCTGAGATCATCGTGTCTTCTATATGCTTTGTAAAACTATCCAGGTCAAAATCCATTACACCGGCAATCCCGCCCTGGGCATACTTTGTATTAGTTTCATCGCTTTGAGCCTTGGTAAGTATCGTCACTGATTTATCCGGATATTCCTGTGCTACTTTTAAAGCATATGTGAGACCTGCAATGCCTGAACCAATGACTAAAAAATCTGTCTGCATCGTATAAAAGTTTGAGGTTCGATGTTTGAGGTTTGATGTTGTTCGCACCGCTCGAGCTAACCTCGAACAACATCAAACCTCGAACATCAAATTTTATTGTTCCACCCACGCATCGCTTTCTTTTAATAATTTTATTAACTCATCTACTGCCACTTCACTGGCAATATTTTTCTTAACCACTTCTTTGCCCCTGTATAAAGTTATTTTCCCTACCCCACTGCCAACATATCCAAAATCTGCATCAGCCATTTCTCCCGGACCGTTAACGATGCACCCCATGATTGCGATCTTCACACCTTTTAAATGATTGGTAACTGCACGGATCTTTGCGGTTGTTTCCTGCAGATCAAATAAAGTTCTGCCACAACTGGGACAACTAATATACTCTGTTTTAGATATTCTGGTACGTGTTGCCTGTAAAATTCCAAAAGCAATACTATTTAATAATTTAATCGGAGGGGCAACGTCCATATTTCCATAATGATGACCCAAACAAACACCATCACCAAATCCATCAATGAGTAAAGCTCCAGTTTCAATTGAATAATGGATAAGGCTTTCATCCATTGTGACATGACTGCTGTCACAAATTAAAACGACAGGATTTTTGACATCGTTTTTTACCAATTCAACAAACATCCTTCGGATACTTTGCACACTGTTGCTATTGGCTGAGCTTAAACATATAACTGCAGTCTTATCAGTTTTCAATTTTGTTAAGATCTTATTTATATCCTTATCGACAGTTCCGCCATTATAACAATCTATCATAACAAAATTGACCGTTGCAGACCTGGAGATTTTGTCATCCATATATTCGGGTGTATCCAGTAATGGTAAATACTTTTCTTTATCTGATGCTGTTAACCATTGTTTTTGAAATAATAAAACTTTTAATGTTCCGGGTAGTTGAAAATTCAATATTTCGTTACAAAAGATATAGTCTGCTGCTGCATCTCCAATGAACCATTTATCAGTATTTTCATCATAGGTATACCCGATATGTTCAAGATCTGTAGGTTTGATATTACTCATCTTGCTCAGATCTGCAATGACTACAGGCGCATGTTTATGTCCTATATTACTTATTTCAAATGTTTCCCTTCTTTTATATTCAAAAGGATTGTAAGGCAACATATCAATTTCAGGCAGCATGTAGTCTGTTGCTGTTACCCGTTGTTCGTAGCGTTTCATCAGGTCTTTACACACAGGAATTTCAAATTCCGGATCTTCAGTCAAAGAAACCCTGATCGTGTCACCGATACCGTCTTCCAGCAAAGTGCCAATACCAATGGCAGATTTAATTCTGCCATCTTCACCATCACCCGCTTCCGTTACCCCAAGATGTAATGGGTAACACTCTGCAAATTCATTCATCATATGATTGATCAGTAAACGATAAGCCTGTACCATTACCTGCGGGTTACTGCTTTTCATACTCAAAACAATATTGTGGTAATCCTCGCTTCTTGCAATACGTAAAAATTCCCTGGCACTTTCAACCATGCCATTAGCGGTATCACCATAACGGCTCATAATGCGATCACTCAAACTACCGTGATTGGTACCGATGCGCATAGCAGTTCCATGGGCTTTGCAAATCTTCACCAACGGGGTAAATCTTTCCCTGATCCTTTCTATTTCTTCGGCATATTCCTCATTGGTATATTCTATCTGTTCAAACTTTTTCTTGTCAACATAATTACCCGGGTTGACTCTTACTTTTTCTACAATCCTTGCAGCGATCTCTGCAGCATTGGGTGTAAAATGAATATCTGCAACCAATGGTGTATGATATCCTCTTTTAAGTAATTCATCTTTAATGAGCTGAAGGTTTTCAGCTTCATTTTTTGATGGAGCAGTTATTCGTATCAGTTCTGCGCCTGCTTTAATGCACCTGATTGATTGCTCTACTGTTCCCATCGTATTCATGGTATCGGTGGTGGTCATGGTTTGTCCCCGTAAAGGATGATTGGCTCCCATCAGTAGATTTCCGATCTTCACTTCTCTGGTTAATAGTCTTTTATACTCCGTAAAAGATTCACAATATAATTGCATGAAAAATAAATTATTGCCTGTTAAATTTGAATAGCAAAGATAAGAGTTGAAGGAGAGTAAAGGGTAATTTGATGATCGGGAATAACGAAAATATAGTATTACCCAATATGAATCCGTCATTATAAGGAACGAAGCAATCTACCTATTATACCAATGTGATTTTTAAATTATGCCAAAAATTTAAAAAACTTACAGTGGTTTATGCCGATGGTATCAAACAAATGGTACAATGAGGCGAAGCCGATATTGGACTATATTGTTTGTCCAATCGGTATTAGAATAAGTTTGCTTCAT
Source organism: Ferruginibacter sp. (assembly GCA_031422055.1). Taxonomy (GTDB): domain Bacteria; phylum Bacteroidota; class Bacteroidia; order Chitinophagales; family Chitinophagaceae; genus Ferruginibacter. The sequence continues at coordinate 10,655 of JANOPU010000304.1, read as the reverse complement.
TCCTTACAATGACGCGATTTTATTACCAGTCTTTTTCCGGTTTACTTACAGATGCGGGATTTACTTTATGTAATTTATCCTGCAGATTCTTTTCCTGTTCCATCAATGCTTTAAGTTTTTCTTCTGCATCCTTTCTCGTTAATTTGGATTGTTGTAGTTTTGGTTCATTCTTTTTATCCGGCTTCTGATCCTGTTTCTTTTTATTTTGGTCTTGCTTTTGATCCTGTTTCTCCTGTTGTTTTTGCTGCTGCAATGCTTTTTGCAGGTTCTGACGGGCATCTTCATTTGCAGGTTCAAGTTTCAGAGCATTTTTGTAGGCATCAATACACTCCGGAAGTTTTTTATCCTGCTGCAATACAACACCCTTGTTATAAAATGCATTACTTTTTTCAACCGGGTTATTTAACTTTTTTATTGCATCTTCAAAGGCACTTACTGCTTCTTGCTTCTTATCAGCCCTGAATAAAGCATTTCCCTGGTTAAATTTTGCAATTCCATTATCAGGATTTTTCTGCAATACCCGGCTATAAGCGTCCAGTGCATTTAGAAATTCGTTCTTTTTATATGCCTCATTTCCTTTTATAATTTCCTGCTTTTCATTTTTAATTTGAGCTGAAATATTATAACCGGTTAATACCAATAGTATGACTAGAGCTGGCTTGAGTTTCAAATTACTATTTTTGCCGCTTTTCTTTTCTGAGATAAAAAATTCAATGATCAAAAATACAAATGCAAAAACCAGAAAATACCTGAACCATGATTTGTAATTCATCAATGAATCATCTGAAATATTTCGTTTATCAATACTATCAAACTGTGAAGTGATCTCATTTACAACCTGATCTGTATTTTGAAACAAAACATATTTACCGCTTGCATTTTCAGCTATTAATTGCAAGGAAGTTTCATTAAGTTTGGATATAACTGTATTGCCATCGGTATCTGTTTTCAATAAACCGGTTGTAGCATCAATAATAGGTGAACCTTGCGGAGAACCAATACCAATAGTATATATCACAACCCCATCCTGGCCCATTTGAGTTGCAATTTTAACAGCATCTTCGTCATGATCTTCCCCATCACTGATCAATATAAGTGCTTTATATTTTTTTTCTTTTGGGTTAAATGAGGTATTGCATAATTTCAACGCATCGCCAATAACGGTTCCCTGAGTTGGTACGGATTCTGTGGTTGCAGCATTTAAATACATTTTTGCAGCCGCATGATCGCCTGTTAGTGGCATTTGGAGGTATGCCTTTCCTGCAAAAACAACAATTCCAACACGATCATTTTTGAGTTTATCAACCAACCTGCTCAATAATTGTTTGGCCCTGTCGAGCCTGGATGGTTTAATATCCTGTGCCAGCATGCTTTTACTTACATCAAGGGCAATCATCACATCGATACCATTTCGGCTAACCTTTTCTGAACCAATGGCACTACGTATATTAGCTAAAGCCAGGATCAATAATCCAAAAGCTACCGTGATCAATAAAAATTTTACAATATATGCTGATGCATTGTGATTGGAAGTTAACAGTTTTACGAGTTCGCTATCGCCAAGTTTTTTTATAACAGTTCTTTTATAAGATAATGCATAAATAAATATGCCTGCAATTACAAGGATAAGTAATAAAAGTAAAAGGTATTCGGGATGTTGAAAAGTAGGCATGGTCTTACAAATGCAAATTAATCATTAAGAAAACAGAGATTGTTAATAAAACAATAAGAAAATATTATACCAATAATTTTTTTGCCGCTGATTCACAGATTTATTTACTCATTAATGCTACGATTATTGACTTTAAAATAGCTGAGAATGTAAATGTGATCAACGGCGGGAAATCAGTGAATCAGTGGCATCATCTGCCGAACACTTGTGCTGTCCTCAGTAACCGTAGAATCGGAATCGAAGATATTATTTTCAAATAACTGCTAATAAAAAAAATTATTTTTTACCCTCCAGGAAGCCATAATGTTTCAGAATATCTTTAGTGATATCCATTCTTGCCGTTTTAAGGTCAATTTTTTTATCAGCAGATCTTACGATAGTTACAAAAAAGTAGACATGCCTGTTTTCTTCTATCCATCCCGCCACCCAACCAATATTGTTATTTGATTCATCAAAACCATAGCCTGTTTTATAACTCAGCTTATACAATGTATTTTCTTCCTGCAACATTACATTTCTAACAATTTGTTGTACACTTTTTCTAAAAGGCAATTGGTCAAAATACAACATTTTCAAAAGTCCTAATTGCTCATCAGGCGATATTTTTAAATTATTGTTCAGCCAAAAAGAATCTACTGGACCGGATATATTTTTATTGCCATAAGCGATGCTGTCAATCCACTGTTTCATGGTATCTTTTCCAATACGTCTGGCTACTTCCTGGAAATATGGAACAGAACTGACTTTAAAAGCTTCTTTCATATTCAAATCACGGTTCCAATCTGCATTCCAGCGCCTGATACCATCCCACTTAATAACCATATTCTCATCGGTGATAATGCCTGATTGCAAACCGATCAGAGCATTTACGATCTTAAATGTGGAAGCAGGTGAAAATCGCATGGTATCCATGGCCATATTGTAAACCTTTATCTGACCATCAGTATTATTAAGTATCGTAAAGCAACCCTCGACATTTTTGGCATCAAAGTATTTTTTTAAATCGTCATCGATCTTTGCCTTGTTAACAGAGCAGGATGGAATAAGAAATAGGAAGTAAGAAATTAAAAATAAGAAAGTTGTAACTCTTTTCATTAGATTTATTATTGAGTTTGATTGCTGCCTGAAAAAGACAGGCGAAATTATTTTTTTACATGTTGAGCTGTAGCATCTAATGCTTCATAAAAATGCTCGCCGAACTTGCGGATCAACGGCTCTTTTAAGAACTGGTATACAGGTACTTTTAACTTTCTTCCCAATGAACATGCTGCCTTACAATGATCTTTTCTCGGTTCATAATTTAAATATGAAGTTTTTTTATTACTGCTTTTCTTAGCAATTAAAGGAAACAAATGACAACTGATCGGTTTCTTCCAGGTAACTTTTCCATCTATATAAGCTTGTTCAATTCCGCATTTTAAAATACCATCCTTATCTTTTATTCCATATACACAAACCTTACTGTTAATAGTTGGTGTAACCCATCCGAATTCCTTATCATGAACATATCTTCCCTGTCTTTCTATTTCTGCTTTACTTTCTTTATTCAGATATGGCATTACTGCTTCAAAAACTTCATCAATATTTTTAAGTTCCTTAGGATCGAGGGGTGCGCCAGCATCACCATCTACACAACAGGCACCTTTGCATTTATGCAGGTCGCACACAAACTGCTCACTAATCACCAGGTCACTTACCAATATATTGTCTATTGCAATCATGCGGCAAAAATACGGGTAAAAAAGGGAACGCGGACCTGCCTGCCGGTAGGCAAGTGGCGCTGATTCTGATGATTTACGCTGATATTATAAATAAAAACAACCCGGCAATTTTTGATTTATCCGTGGCAATCTGCTTAATCTGTTTTATCTGCGTTCCGTGTATTTTTCCAGCGAAAGCTATTAATTAATTTTTCCATATCAACCTGGAGAAAATCCTGAACCGGTTTCAGTGAATCAACATTAGGTGTTGCATCAAAATACAATGCGCCTCTCAAAAAATTCTTGCTGGTATCACTCATAAAAAACTGCCGTGCAGTAGCAGCATTTCCACCAACTTTAAAAAATACACCAGTAATACCGTTCTCTGTCTGAAAAAGGCTGTCTTTTATAGAATTGGTAACCGCCTGATTTTTATTGGTAAGATTAAATGCATCATTCACCATTTTATCAAACTGGTTAATACCGGATGAATCTTTATAACTTCCATCTGGTTGTTTGATCTTATAAACAGCCATGCCACCGATGATCTTATAGCTCAAAAATATTCGTGCATTGAACTGAGGAAAATCAATATTGATCCAATATGGGTTTTCCGGACTGCTGTCAAAATAAGTACTGTCTTTTACTACCTTAGCATAAACAGGGTAATCAAAACTGTAAGGGAAATCCGGTTTATCAAAAGAAACATATTCATGTTTAGGTAATTCAATATTAAAATAACCCTTTTTTTTTGAAGTATATGTGGTATTACATGCTGCTAAAAGTGTATAAATAAAAATAATTAATATTGCCACAAGAAGTAAGTGCCTGCTCATAGGTTCAAATAGTTTCATTGAGTAAAAGGCCTGTTTAGGAGGGTTTAATAATAATTTTTACTTTATCGATCCTGTTCTTATTTATTTCCAGGGGAATAAATGTAAAATCTCCTTTAACAAGTGTTTCATTTACTTGTGGAAACTCACCGGCAATTTCAAGCAATAGCCCGGCCAGTGAATCACTATCTCCCCTTACACTTTCAAAAGTATCTACAGGAAGGTTCATGGCTTTACAAACATCATTGATCATTGTTTTCCCTTCAAAAATATAATTATGATCATCAATTTTTTTATTGCCGCTTTCTTCGTCATCAAATTCATCTTTAATATCCCCGATAATTTCTTCCATGATATCTTCAAGTGTTACAATACCTGAAGTGCCTCCAAACTCATCCACAACAACAGCAAAATGATTTCTCTTTGATCTGAATTCCTGTAACAGGTCTTCGATCAGTTTTTGTTCATGTACAAAATGAGGAACCCTTATCAATGAATGCCAATCAAAATCATCCGGCTTGTTCAAATGAGGAAGCAGGTCTTTTGTATGAAGCATGCCAGCAATTTCATCCAGGTTATTTTTATACACAGGCAACCTTGAATAATGTAGTTCTTCCACTTTCTTAATAACTTCATTAAAATATGTTTTCATTTCAATTCCACTTACATCCATCCTTGTCCGCATGATCTGCTTTACCATAGTATCACCGAATTTCCGGATCCCTTTTAATATTTGTTTTTCTTCTATGGTAGCTTCATGTTCAGGCAAAAGATCAATAGCATAATCCAGATTGCTGTTATCTATTGAAACTGAATGATGTGATGATAATCTTCTTTCTACATTATCACTGAATTTTACCAACCGCTTACTTAACCTATAAAACAACCTGCTGAAAATTTCTATGATGAGTGAAGCCGTGGAAGCAAACCATACTTTATGATGCGTGGCCCAAACTTTTGGTAGCACTTCAGCAAACAAAACCAGCATGAATGTAACCAACACCACTTTTATTAAAAACAATACCCAGAATTCAAGATTAAGTCCTGTCATCCAGCTATCAATCAGGATGTTGGAAATTAAGATGATCCCAATATTTACAAAGCTGTTGGTTATCAGCATAGCCGCCAGCAATGTCTTAGGCTGTTCCAGCAATCTTACAATTCGTCTGAATGAAGGCTGTTGCCTTGTTTTTAGAACATTGATATCTTTTAAGGTCAGCGAAAAAAATGCCACTTCGCTTCCTGCCACCATAAAGGAAATGATAAAAAGAATGAAAATGATGAAGATAAGTATAGTTGTTGCGGCAGGAGTTATTGCCCATAAAATCATTAAAATATTTAGTCCGGGGCCTACGACCGAATGATAATCCAAAGCAAAAAATTTATGTAAACAATTATTTTGAGTGAATTAAACGCTCAAAATATTAATTTTAAAAAGGCAATCTTTCATTTCCATCTTCATCTGTAGGTGGTTGCTCTTGACTACCAAGATTTTCAGTTTCATCAAAACCCTGAGTATGCATACTTCCATCGCTTCTTTTGTCTAACATGATCAAATTATCACCCACTATCTCTGTGGCAAATTTTTTATTCCCTTCTTTATCTTCCCAACTTCGGGTTTTTAAACGGCCTTCTATAAAAACCAGGCTTCCTTTGTGTAAATATTTTTGTGCAAGTTCTGCTAGTCCACGCCATAAAACTACTGTATGCCATTCTGTTTGTGAGATCAGTTTTCCACTTCTGTCTTTGAATGTTTCTGTTGTAGCTAGAGAAAATTTTGCAACTCCGATATTACCCTCCAAAAATTGCATATCAGGATCTTTCCCCAGATTACCGATCAACATAACCCTGTTTACCCCTCTCATGATGTAATATTTATTGTTTTCTTTATAGGTTTTGGTTGCGATTTATTAAATTTAAAGATACAATTTTATCTTATAAATATGACAGGATAAATTTATAAAATCATAATCATTTAAAATGATTTTTCATCGGTAACATAATGGGTAATAAGCTTTGGAAAAGCCAATTGCTCCAGTTCTGATTTTTCAAAAAGCGCATAATCCTTTATTAAACTTTTTTTATTAAGTAAAATGTGTATAAAGCAACCATAGATTGTCTGGTGTGTTAACTGCTGTTTATACATTGCAGATATATTTTTTAGCTTATAATCTTTACCCGCTATTTTATTGAACAGTTTCGTAGACAATATACTTTCGGGTTTTATTAAGGTATCCTTTTCAATTAGAATAAACTCATGGAGGTTTTGCCAAATATCTTTTTCGGTCCGTTTTCTACTGTAAATACTGCCTTTATATTCAGCAATTATATAATAAAACCAACGATTTTTTTTTATCATTTTACCCTTTTTGACCGGGTAATTCTTAACAGCATTTTTTTTAAAAGCAGTACATTCTGTTTGTAAATTACAAGTTGAACACAAAGGTAATAGCGGTTTACAGACTGTTGCTCCAAAATCCATAATTGCCTGATTATATAAAGCAGGTTGATTTTTATCTATTAGTTTATCTGCCAATACATTAAAATATTTTTTTCCTTGGGTACTGTCAGTTGGAATACTAATGCCAAAAAATCTTGATAACACTCTCATAACATTACCATCTACAACAGCATAAGGTAAATTATAAGCAAAGGATGAAATCGCAGAAGCTGTATATGGGCCAACTCCTTTTAGTTTTAAAATACTTTCATATGATTCCGGAAATTTTCCTTTCAAATCATTTGATATGAATTTTGCAGTAATAATTAAATTTTTACAACGGCTGTAATAGCCAAGCCCCTCCCAAAGTTTAAATATATTTATTTCAGATGCTTCTGCCAGTTTATTAATTGTAGGGTAAGTTTTAATAAAACGATTGTAATATGCCATCCCTTGTTCAACCCTGGTTTGTTGTAATATTATTTCGCTCAACCAGATTTTATAGGGGTCTTTTTCACCTTTCCAAGGCATTTTTCGCATATTTTTTGCACTATTCCATTGAAGTAAATTGGAAGTGAAATATGGGATTTTTTTAATTTTCATTGAATTGATAAAAATACTTATTTACAAACCTATTGATAATCACCTTCTTATTTTGAAATTCCAACTTTATTTTTTACCTTTCTACAACAAAACTTTAAGTATATGAGAAAAGCAGACCTCATTAATAAAATATCTGATAAAACAGGCATCCCAAAAGTGGATGTTTTGGTAACTCTAGAAACAATGTTCAGAGAAATTAAAGCTTCACTGGCATCTGGTGAAAACCTTTATATCAGAGGCTTTGGAAGTTTTATTATTAAAAAACGAGCAGCAAAAATCGGTAGAAATATTAAAAAAAATATAGCTGTTGCTATCCCTGAACATTTTATCCCCGCTTTTAAACCTGCGAAAGAGTTTGTCATGGAAATTAAAAGCTCTCCAAATATAAAAGAAGTACCGGAAGTTAAAGATGAAAACGAAGAGTAACGTAACTTCGCAGCCTGTTTACTGAAAAACAGGTTTAATTTATTTATTTGAAGAAGCAATACATATTATCAATTACAGGCATATTGGCTGTAATATTACTTTTTATTTTTGGACGTACCACTGAAAATAAAAAGCCCTCAATACCTCCAACTCAGATTTCTAGTATCAAATCATTTGATATTCAGCACTTTATTGAAGACGAAAAACAAAAACTCACTCCACAACAATCAGAATACGTTGCTAAACTTGAAAATAGGATCAGCCGTGGCGACGTTACAGCTCAGGAGATTATAGCTTCTGATGAACTTGCAAATTTTTGGAAAGATAGCATCCGGTCTTTTGAACCTTATATATTTTATCTGAGTAAAGCATCTAAGTTGGATAATTCAGAAAAAAAGCTCACCTTCGCAGCCCAATTATTTTTAGAGGGGCTGAGAGGAGAACAAGATGAAGCAAAGCTAAACTGGGAGACAACTGAAGCAATTGACTTATTCGAAAGGGCAATAAAGCTTAATCCCGAAAATGATGATCTAAGAATAGGATTGGGAAGTTGTTACATTTATGGCAAAGGTCGTAATGGAAATCCTCAGGAAACAATGAAAGGAATTCAGGAGCTGTTAGTAGTTGCCCGAAAAGATTCCAACAATATGAAAGCACAGCTGGTGTTAGGTGTTGGTGGTTTAATATCAGGGCAATATGATAAAGCACTGGAAAGATTACATCGGGTGGTTAAGAATGAACCAAAAAACCTGGAAGCGATCTCATTTCTTGCTGACGTATATGCAGCAAAAGGAAATAAAGAAGAAGCGATCAGGTGGTATATTATAAGTAAAAGGTTGGCCAATAATTCGCATTATTCCGAAGAAGTAGATAAGCGGATAAACAACCTGAAATAATAAATGCCGGAAAAACAACATATTTTAAAATTATTTATTTAACAAAAAAAGACTAGGTATGCCTTGTGGTAAAAAGAGAAAACGTCATAAAATTGCTACTCATAAGCGAAAAAAACGTTTAAGAAAGAACCGACATAAGAAGAAGTAATTTACTTTTTCTTATCGGTGTCCTGATTCCCCATCGGGACACTCATCTATATGCATAATATAACTAGAGCTTGCTGTTGTTATTATATTATGCCTTTAATGTTTTCCTTCAGTGTTGCATAAAGTCTGATTAAAAACTTACGCTTGACCAAGGAGCTTATAATAAATGCGGTACCGCAAGGTGTAGAAATTGCCTTGCTGGAAGATAAAAGACTGGTAGAGTTGCACAGCGAAAAATCTGATGCCAGCTTTGCTGTAGGAGACTTATATCTTGGAAAAGTTAAAAAACTCATTCCCGGATTGAATGCTGCTTTTATTGACGTTGGTTTTGAAAAAGATGCATTTTTACATTACACCGACCTGAGCCCTTACATAAGATCAATTTTAAAATTTACGAATCAATCTATAAACGATAATTCTGCTGAGGGGCTTGATTTTACAAAATTCAAGGTAGAACCTGAAATTATAAAAACCGGAAAAATCACTGAAGTACTAAGTGGCAAACCCAATGTACTTGTACAGATATTAAAAGAACCGATTGCTGCTAAAGGCCCACGATTAAGTTGTGAGCTTTCTTTACCCGGCAGATTTGTCGTTGTAACACCATTCAATGATATTATTGCAATATCCCGTAAAATTCACTCTTCAGAAGAAAGAAAAAGGCTACATAAAATTATTGAAGCAATAAAACCCAAAAATTTAGGTGTAATTGTTCGTACAGCAGCAGAAGGTAAGCATACTGCAGAACTTCATGAAGATCTGTTAAGGCTGGTTGCCACCTGGAAAACTATCCAGACGAATCTTAAAGGTTCAGTACCCCCAGCAAAGATCTTAAGCGAGCAGGGAAAAACTACCAGCATGTTGCGAGATCTTTTATCTGAAGATTTTAATAAGATCGTTGTAAATGATAAAAATATTTTTGCAGATACCAAGAGTTATATCCAGCGTATTGCACCAGACAAAGCAGAAATTGTATCATATTATAATAACGGCCTGCCGATATTTGATAATTTTGGAATTACCAAACAGGTTAAAGCTGCTTTTGGTAAAACTGTAAACCTGCCAAGCGGCGCCTACCTCATCATTGAACATACAGAAGCTTTACATGTAATTGATGTGAACAGTGGTTATAAAAGTGTAAGTAATAACCAGGAGCAAAACGCCCTGGAAACAAACCTGGAAGCAGCAGAGGAAATTGCACGTCAATTAAGGCTAAGAGATCTGGGTGGTATCATCATTGTAGACTTCATTGATATGAAATTAATGGAGAACAAGAAGAAACTGGCTGATGCTATGGACCAGTTCATGCATACGGACAGGGCAAAACATGCCGTACTGCCCATAACCAAGTTTGGATTGATGCAGATAACCCGGCAACGTATGAAGCCGGAAATGAATATCAATACCAGTGAAGTTTGTCCAAGTTGCAACGGTACAGGTAAAATTTCCTCAACATTGATATTGGAAGATGAAATAGCAAAAAACCTGAGCTATCTTATAATGCAAAAGCATAAAGGACTCTCCATAGAAGTTCACCCAATCGTTTACACCTACCTCACTTCCGGATTTCCAAGCCGAAGAAGAAAGTGGATATGGAAGTATAAGCAAAGAATAAAAATAAAATCTAACTCAACGTATCATTTAACCGAATTCAGATTTTTTGATGATACAGATGAAGAGATAAAACTTTAATGCTGTTCCTTCTCTTTACGTTTAACAATTCATAGTTAAGTAATGATACTGATCTGATTTATTAATTAGAACTGAAATTTATTTTATCTTGGCATTGGCAATCTTTCAATAAACCGGTTCTAAACAATCATTTATTTATTCCCGTTTTTAAGGTGATGAAAACATTTATTAAAAAAGTTATCCAATTCACTCTGGTTGGATTATTGCCGTTTTTAATTATTACCCCCGGTTATTTTTATTATGATC
>JANOPU010000303.1:0-3655 GCA_031422055.1 Ferruginibacter sp. | reverse complement strand
CAAACAAAGGCAGATTTGATAATCGCTTTTGCATCGTCTGCCGAAATTGGTTTACCGGTTTTCTCCAAATAATAGGCAGCAGCCTGCTCATAAAGTTTATTGGTATGCGTATCCAGTACATTCTGCAGGTTGGGTTTGTGGTAACAGTTTTTTATTAATACAGGCAGATTTTCAAACCAAATATTAAACCGATCTACCTGATCTTCCGGCAACTCATTTACAGGCATCCCGCCAACCATGGCATAATGAATCAGATCCATTTCTTCTTTTCCGTTATCTGCTGCGTGCCATATCTGGTTAAGGGCATGTTGAACAATGGGAAGTTGGTCAACACCTTCTGTTAAATCATGGATCAGCCGTTCAGTTAATCGCCTGCTAATACGGTTACCGCTTAAAACAGCAGGCTCTTCAATTACCTGTTGCAATTGTGTACGGTTGAGTCGCGGAACAAAAAACTGGGAGAAGCCAATATACTCCGGAAGCCCACGAAAAGCAGCACATTGCCCGATATAATCCGAACGCATAGTGAATACTATATAAATGGGAAGGTCTTCATCAAGGGCTATCCGGGCTGTTTCCAATAACAGGTTCAGCACCAGGTTGGCATCACGGGAAGGCACACCCTTTTGATAATTTTCCGGATTGGTAAAAAATTCTTCAAACTGATCTACCAGGATAATAAGGTTTGCAGCTTCTCTTTTCAATGCAGCTTTTTCCCGCTCATCAGCCATCTGCCATGCAATTGAATGTGTATCGATATGCCTTTTTGAATTTTTATACAGATCAATAATAGCCGAGAAGCCATGATTCAATTCAGCTTCAACAGTCAAAGGACTATCAATATCCAGTTGCCGTGCGATAGATTTACATAAATTATGAAATGGCGTTCTTTCCGGTCTTAAATCGGCTACACACCACTGTGTGTATTTTGATTTTAAAAAACCTGCTCTTGCATTGGGAATAATGCCTGCATAGATCAACGAAGATTTTCCATCACCCGAAGCACCGGTGAGCATTAAGAATTTATTTCGCTGTAACTGTTCGGTAGCCTGGTCAATATCATCTTCCCTGCCTTTAAAATAAAGTGATTCCTCCTCTGTAAAGGATCTCAAACCTGTATAAGGACAAATCTGGTCTGTTTCAAACATAATGGTAATATCCTTATTAATTTAGTTTGCTGAATTCCTTTTTAACTTCCTCCGGAATTGTTTCTTTGGGAATGATCAAGGATGTTACACGGGGTGCTTTAAAATTCCTGGCGAGGTTAGTCTGGGGATTATCATCGCCAACCAGGAACATAGGAGTTGGAGAGGATGCGCCACCAACCTGTTTCCAAATCTGCTTTATAAAAGGAAGTGCCCAATCCGCAGCATATTTAAAATATACAACGGCCAATTTACTTTTTGGTATCTGTTGGGTCGACATCTCACGGTAAGAATCTTCCCCATCCGGAAGTATATTCAGGGTTTCTACCGGATACTCCAGGCTTAACTGATCAACGATAACCTGGGCTTCATGTTCATCCTGCTGATTGAAAATAAAATAGATATCTGTATCTTTTGAATCGTAAACTTTTACATCATGTTTCATGATCACCACCCGAATATCGTCTACCAGTTGCATCGGCCCCATGCTATTTGAAAACATCATATTTCGGGTAATATTATTACGGATAAACTTGATAAATTCCTGTTGCGAGGGTTTTATTGTTTGACTGTTTTGCTGATTGATCCATACAAAAACATTGAAGTCATCCATTGCTGAATCAATTCTTTTTTTGGCCTCTAAAAACTGGTATTGGGGAAACGACATTTCTTCATTGGATTCGAAACGCCTGCCAAATTCTCCGCTCAACATATGCAACGAACAGACGCACTTTTGCATCTCTTCTGCTACTCTTTCTTTAAAAGTTGTATCATCAGCGGGACAGTCAACGGAAGGCAGCACATTAAATCCTGCTTTTTGAAGGATGATGGCCATTTCCTCCCGGCTTTCCTTCAGGTCTCCTGATGTCCATGCCAGGTAAATATTAGGCCGCTGGCGGTCGATTACCTGAACCTTTATTCCCGATGACAAAGATGTTGAAATAACATTGGGTACAATCTGGCGGGAAGTTGGCAGAAAAGAAGATGTAACAACCGGGCTGCCCTGTTGACTAAGTTTTATACCTGCAATAACTTCTTTTATTGCATTCGCCAGTTTATTGATCTGGTTACGGTACATGGGCCTTAATGGATTGGAATTCTTTTCATCATCGAGTGGACGCAACGGGCGGTTAACACCCTCATCCTTGAAAATGAAATCAATAGACCGCATACTTCCTGCAAGTTCAGATTCCAGCAATCTTACATCTTCGGTATCAATATCATGAATTTTTGCAGGTATCACACGAGATACTATATTCCCATTTGGCAATTTTAAATTACTACCGATACTATCATTTTTTATTTCCTGTTGAAATGTCCTGAACTCATTTTTCCAAACAGGAGAATTGGTGTCACAATAAGTTTGAGAGATGATAGGAATAAATATCAGTGATCTTATTTTTTGTGTAAGGCTTCCATCTTCCTGTTGAAATTCTTCACGTTTGTCTTCCGGGTTCTTATCAAAAAAGATCGAAAGCCTGTCTTTTAATGTGGCGCTTAATTCCTGGTTAAGTTTTTCAACGAACTCCGAAACCCATCCATCGTATTTATTGTCGTTAAACCTATAACTGATGTGTATATCGTAATCATAGTCAGGCAAAATAGATGACTTGACAAGTCTTCGATTCTCTATTTCATTTGATTCATTACCGGCTGAAAATATTTTGTAAACCTGGATTGGGTCTTTTACATTTTTAAGATTTTCAACCCGTACAAATTCTGACCGGATATCATTTTTATTGGATAGATCCCGCTGAACAGATTCAGAAACAAAAATACCTGCCGGAGGAGCTAAGGATTGTAAGCGTGAAGCAATATTTACTGCGTCGCCAAAAATATCATCACTCTCAAAGACCACTTCACCCAGGTGAATGCCAATGCGCAATTCAAATGCTTTGGCATTGAAGCATGCCTCCTGAATTTTTATGGCAGCATATACTGCATTACTAACAGAAGGAAAACTTGCCATAACACCATCCCCAAGTTCCTTGATCCACCGGCCGCCGAATTCTTCGATAATGGGTTTTTGAATTTCCCTGTTTTTGCGAAGAAGTTCAAAAGCTTTTTGTTCGTTATTTCCCATCAGAGCTGTATATCCTACTATATCAGTAAACATGATGGCTGCGAGTTGGCGAGATTGGAACATATTTGAAATTAGGAAAAAATAATCAATTCAATGAAAAATATTATTTACAATTTATTAGAGAAAAATGTTTGAAAATATACCATGTCGTATTTTCAATATTTATTATAAAAAGAGTTACATGCAGAAAAGGAAAGCTGGCAGTATTCATTAATAAATTATAAAATACTATTTCGTAAGATTGATACTTTTTTGTTTCTCTAAAATGAATGATCTTTTAACTTTTTAGGATTAGGTAGAATAAAGGCAAAGTAAATATAGTAAATGTTTTAAACTAAATATATTAGTATCTTTACGCTAAATTATTTAGCCATGTTTAAAAGTATAAATGCGATTGATTTTGGAAAACTATTTTATGATAATGAAA
>JANOPU010000302.1:0-13949 GCA_031422055.1 Ferruginibacter sp. | reverse complement strand
GGTTCAAATTCAGTTAGTGCTTTAAGGGTTTTTCCATTATAGAAAAAATTAAGGGCTGAGTTACTTGTATTTGTACCCACAGCAACTTTACATTTTTTACCATCATCATCTACAGAATCTAAATCTGTAATAATTAAAGTTTTTATACCAAGAAAATCCAAAAATTTTTCAAATATGTGAGCGTAGGCTCCCACCTCAACAATAGAAATATTTTGAGACAGCAAAGGCAAGCTTCCGTCTTTTGCTTCAATATCCATTTTTTTCATCATTGCGGGAAGCAATAGCCTTTCTGTGTCGCCCTCAATAAATATCGTCTTGTCTGCAAAAAATAATTCAGTACGGTTTAGAGTTAGATACTGTTTCAGGAATTGATAGTCCTTTGGGTCTTCATCTGTATATTCTTTTTGTAGTTCCTTTAAATTCCTTACAATGACACTGTTTACTGCTTCTCTGAAGAAATATTTGATGTCTTCAAAATCGCTTTCGGCGGTTATACAAGATGAGTGTGTTGTAATAATTGTTTGCAAATAAATCGGGATACCATCATCATCTCCTTTGCTTGCGTCTTCAAGAATCGTCTTGATATTCTTTATAAACACATATTGCATTTGAGGATGTGTATGCGCCTCCGGCTCTTCAATAAAAAGCAGGTTTATGTCGGCAGGCTTTTCTTCTTTGGATTTTTTCTTTTTAAAATCATTTAAAAGAACTTCAATTTCAAAAATCATTGAAATCAAATTCATATAACCCAAACCATTATAATCTTCAGGGAGAGAATGATCAGGGTTATGTTTGTACATAACGGTCGTATTGTTGCTAAGAAGATTTTTTTCTTCCAGGGATGAGATGATCATTAATTTTGAATCATCTTCTTTAATTCCTCCGAAACGTTTTACTTTATCAATCACACTCGCAAAAAGTGAATCATACAAAACGTTGAGCTTGTCGTCCGTATCGCCCAGTTCATTCTGAAGCTTTTTGATCGTTCCGTCTGCAACATCAACATTGGAAATTTTATCATAGTATTTAGATGACATTTTTGAAAGTGTCTTATCTGGTCTTTTGGTTATTCCATCCTCATTAGCTACATCCCTTTTTGCTTTAATCCTTCTAAAGCTTAGTATCTTTTCAATCTGTTTTATTTCTTTATCGAGTTCGACATAGTTAGCCTCATTATTAAACTCTAAAGCCCGGACTCTTATTTTGAAAAAATCTTCATGATATTTCTTTAGGAAATGAATAATATCCTTTTTTCTGTGCGCTTCTTGACGCAAAGCCGCTTGCTTATCAGCCGCTGTTTTTTCTATAGCAAACTTTTCATCCAAATCCTTATTCACCTGGTCTTTGAAATTTGCAAAATCTGCTTTTAACCGGACGTAGTATTCGGGAGCAATAGAGTACTCATAGGACAATACTACCGTCTTAATATCCGGGTTTAAATCAAGCATGAGCATACTCAGGTTAGACAAATCATCTTTTTCGTCGTACTCGATGTAGAGCTTCATGAAAATTCCAAAATTCTGCGCCAAGGTAAATTCAGGCGTTTCAATCATGCCTTTGAGTTCTTGCTGGCGTTCTATATTTAGATCATCAAATGAAAATCTATGAGAATCTTTGGATAGCAAAAACTTTTCAAGAAGGGACAAAAAGGAAGTTTTGCCACAATTATTTTTACCAATAGCCAAAGAAAGCACCTTTTCTAAATCAATGCTGAAGTCTTTCAGCAGCCGATAGTTGCGTATAAGTATTTGAGACAATTTCATGTTGAACCTATAAAAATTTAGTCGATAAAGGTACTTGTTTAATAAAGCAGTTTCAACCGTATTTAAACGGTAATTCAATAAACTACTCCTTTGTGCAAATCCTGTGCAAATGAAAAAGGGTTTCAAACTGAATCGTCTGAAACCCTTGTCTGTTCTGTGGGCCCACCTGGGCTCGAACCAGGGACCCCCTGATTATGAGTCAGGTGCTCTAACCAGCTGAGCTATAGGCCCTGTTATTTTTAATAACAGGTTGCAAAAGTAAGCAAAAACAGTTATCCCATTCGTGAAATCTTATAAATTTTCATGAATGTTATTTATAAAAACAGGACTGTTTTTGATATACCAATATATAAATACCATAAAAAGTTCTCAAAGCAAAATAATATTTGTATCTTAAATTATATTAGTAATTGCAAGGCCATATCTAAATTATTATGTTGAATCCAGATGAAATCAGGGAATTACAACTAAAAATTGCTGCAAATAATAATGACCATGCTTTTGGCCAATTGTATATGTGTTTTATCCATAATCTCCAGCAATTTGCCAATTCAATCATCAAAGACCATGAATTGGCAGAGGAAATCGTTTCAGATGTATTTTTAAAGATCTGGCAAAACAGGGCCAATTTGGGAAAAATTGAAAATTTCAGATTGTACATATATATAAGTACAAAAAACACGGCGCTCAATTATTTATCCAGGCACTTTCGAAAAGAGATCGTTTCTTTGGACGAAATGTCATTAAATATTCCAGCGATAAGTTTTAACCCTGAAAACCTTCTGATAACGTCAGAGGCAGTTAAAAAAATTGAATTTGCCATTCAAAATCTTCCACTTCGCTGCAGGCTTATCTTTAAACTGGCAAAAGAAGATGGGCTTAAATATAATGACATTGCAAAACTGCTTAATATCTCTGTAAAAACGATTGATAACCAGATGGCGATTGCTTTAAAAAAGATCAGTGGTGCCATTAGTTTTGAATTTACAGGAAAACCAAATCATCTTTCCAAGGGCTAGTACCTGTTTTCTTAAAAATTTATTTTGTAAACATTTAGTAGATTTTAGGATTTATACTGTCTGTATATATAGTATGGAACAAAGCATTGAACGCATATGGATTCTTATTGCCCGAAAATTTTCCGGCGATGCCTCTGTTGAAGAATTGGCAGAGCTGGAATTACTCCTGCTTCAAAGTCCCCGCGAGAACTATTCCATGGAAATACTTTACGACCTGTGGAACAGTAAGGGTGAACAGGATCACCAGTATTCTGAAAACAGATACAAAGAACTGGTGCTTCGTATGCAGCATATTGGGATTGATGGAGGTAGATTTACCGATAATGAAAAACTGATAATAAATGATACTGAACCCAGAAGAAAAAGATCAAAAAAATCGTTTTTATGGTTCAGTTTATTTGTAGTTGTTGGCCTGGCCGGTTTTGTGTTCTTACAAAATAAGGGTACTTCTGAGAGAATGAAGCAGCCCGAACTTCTGGCAAAAAATGAGATCAAAACAACAAATGGGTCAAAAACAAACCTGGTATTGCCGGATGGCACCAAAGTATGGTTAAATGCCGGTAGTAAAATGACCTATGATAAGGATTACGGAATTAATATACGTGAGGTGAATTTAACGGGAGAGGCATATTTTGATGTTATAAAAAATACCAAAAAGCCCTTTATCATTCACACCGGCAAGATCAACATTAAGGTATTGGGTACTGCGTTTAATGTAAGGTGTTACCCGGATGAAAAAAATACAGAAACCAGCCTGGTAAGAGGAAGCCTGGAAGTGACGATGAAAGAAGGGATGGAAAAGATCATTCTTAAACCTAATGAAAAACTGATCGTAAAAAATACTGAAAGCCAGCCGAAAAAAACAAATCATAGCCAACCGGGTAAAATAATCAACACAGGCTCCGCGAATGTTTTTGAGATCAGCCGGTTGTCAGTATTACCCCGGGACAGTTCAATAATGGAAACTTCCTGGATTAATAATAAACTTGTTTTTAGAAGTGAAACATTTGAACAGGTAGCGCTTAAAATGGAAAAATGGTATGCAGTTAGCATACTGATCAAGGATGAAAAAATAAAAGAAAAAAAATTCACAGGGGTTTTTGAAAATGAAACGATTGATCAGGCATTGAATGCTTTACAACTTACCACTTCATTTACGTACAGGAAAAGCAGGGATAGTATATTCATCAAAAAATAAAAATCTTACATAATTAAAAAGCAATAAACGAACCTTATAATAGCAGATAACAGTCAGCATAATACATACCAAACTTACATATATGAAATATTCCCTGGAGCTGATTGATTATGTTAAACGGGATTTTTTAAAATTATTATTGTTTATGAAACTCACTTTAACTTTTTTACTTTTAACAAGTTTACAGTTATCGGCAAAAGTATTTTCTCAGGATAGAATTACGCTCAATATTAAATCAGCTGAATTAAAAACAGCACTGCTTCAAATAGAGAAAAGCAGCAATTTTCGTTTTTTATATAATGACGATGTTATTAAGGCAACAGAAAAAGTTAACATAGATGCCAGTAATATTGTTGTAACAGAAGTTTTAGATAAAATATTTAAAGGAACAGATTTAAACTACAGGGTTTTGAATAACAACCTGGTAGTTATTACCCAATTGAACCAGGTTATAAATGACATTTCTGTTTCCGGAAAAGTTACTAGTTCAAACGGTGACCCTATACCCGGAGCAACAATTCGGGTTAAAGGTTCAACTGCCGGAACTTCAACGAATTCAAAAGGTGAGTATATCTTAACAGTACCAGATGGAGCTGTATTGATTTTCTCTTCCGTTGGATATGAAGAGATGGAAATTTCTATAACAGGCAGTAATATAATAAATGTTGTACTTATTTCATCAACAAAATCCCTGGATCAGGTAATTGTTGTGGGCTACGGAACGCAAAGAAAAATTGATGTTACTGGTTCTATCAGTTCGGTAAAAGGAGCCGAGATCAGTAAACAGTCTTCACAAAATGCGATCAGTTCTTTGCAGGGAAAAGTTGCAGGGGTACAGATTACTAATACAGGTGCACCTGGCGCTTCCCCAACGGTTAGGATCAGGGGTGTTGGTTCTATCAGCGGTGCAAACCCTATGTATATAGTTGATGGAACAATTGTAAACGATATAAGTTTTTTAAATCCCAACGATATTGAAACGATTGATATTTTAAAAGACGCATCTAGTCTTTCCATTTATGGGGTAAGAGCTGCTAATGGCGTGATATTAGTGACCACTAAAAAAGGAGTAAGGGGTAAACCAACATTAACTTATAATAGTTTTGTAGGAGTCCAAATGGTTACCAACCCAGTATTAATGGCAACAGCAAAAAAATATGCAACATTAATAAATGAAAAAATTGGAACGCCTACCGTTGCAGAATATCCAAATACCGAATGGTATGATCAGATATTAAGATCTGCTGCAATTACTCATAATCACCAGTTGGGTTTATCAGGGGGAACAAAAAAAATAATTTATAGCGGAAGCTTTGGTTTTTTTAATCAGCAAGGGCTGGTGGAAAAAAATGTTTATAACAAGATCACAGGAAGAATTCAAACTGAGTATAGGGCAACAAAAGACCTTAAATTCGGATTACAGGCTGTTTATTATAATTACAAATCAACAGATATACCCGGAAGTATTTTTTATCAGGCCTATGTTGCTCCTCCTATAATGGCTGTTAGAAAAGCGAATGGTTATTATGGCGATCCTGCCGATTATAATGTTGGAAATTTCGCAAATCCCCAGGCTACCCTGGACTGGTACAATCAAAAATCAAAAGGCCAGAGTGTTACAGGGTCTGTTTACGGGGAATATAAATTTTTAAATCATTTTACTTTCAGAACAAGCTTTGGTATAACCAGAGGCCAATACCAATCCAGGAACTATACAAGAAAAGACTCGTTAACAACAGTTCAGTTCAATACATTAAGCAGCCTTAGCCGGGATACTTCCAATGAAACGAAGTGGGTTTGGGATAACACGATTACTTATGAAAGAACATTTAATAAACACAGGATTAAAGTTCTTGCAGGATATTCTTCATCAGAAGATAAATTTATCAGGGATAGCTGGAGTGCAACGGATGTTCCTAATTATGGTGAAGGGTCATTACAGATCAGTAATGGCGACCCCTCCAGTGTTAAATACTCATTGAGTGGCGACAGGGCTACTTTTATATCTTATTTTGCTCGTTTGAATTATGCTTTCAATGACAGGTATCTTTTAACAGCTACCATTAGACGTGATGGTTCTTCCAAATTTCCTGAAAACAACCGGTTTGATAATTTTCCGTCTTTTGGTGCAGGATGGATCCTTACCAAAGAAAAATTCATGCAGGATCAAAAGATATTTGATATGCTTAAATTGAAAGGGAGTTGGGGTAAATTGGGAAATGCAAATATCCCTACAAATATATCAGTTGCAAGAGTGGATTCAGGTGGTGTATATAATTATGTATTTGGAGGTACCGGAGCTGTTGTATGGAGTGGGGCTAATAATACCACTTTTCCACCTAAAAGCCTGTATTGGGAAACTGTAACAGAAACTGACCTTGGTTTGGAAATGTCGGTTTTAAAAGGCAGGTTGAATGTAGAAATGGATTATTATGATCGTACTACAGAAAACGGAATTTTTTCATTACCTGTTCTTGGTACAGTAGGAGCAGCTAATAAATCTATTCTTGGAAACTTTGCAACATATAATAATAAAGGATTTGAATTTTCAGCTTCATGGAAATCGTCAACAAAAAAACTCAATTACAATATCGGGGTGAATATGTCTACAAATAGAAATAGTGTTGTTGATATTGATGGAGGTAGTGTTGATCTTTATGGTGGCGGATTACCGGTGGCTGGTTATTTAACAACGGTTGCAAGAGTAGGAAGCCCAATTGGTGCATTTTACGGATATGTAGTGGATGGAATTTTTCAGACAGATGCAGAAGCAGCAATTTCTGCGCAACCTTTTGCAAAGGCCGGATATTTTAAATATAAAGACCAGAATGGCGATAATACCATTGATGCAAAAGACAAAGTGATCATAGGTAATCCAAACCCTAAATTTACGTATGGATTTAATTCCGGGTTTGAATATCGGAAATTTGATCTACAACTCGACATACAGGGAGTTGCCGGCGTTGACTTATACAATGCAACAAAGGGAGTACGATATGGTAATGAGAATTATACTGAAGATTTTTACGAAAACCGTTGGCATGGTATGGGAACTTCAAATGAATATCCCTCAGCAAATTTAAATGGGCCAAACCTTGATCCTAACAGTTGGTTCGTAGAAAAAGGTGGATATATCCGTATTCGTAATATACAGTTGGGTTATAGTCTGTCAAAATCACTGTTGGATAAATGGAAGATTCAAAAAGTTCGATTTTTTTTAAATGCACAGAATCCGTTTACTTATTTTACATATAAAGGCTTTACCCCGGAGATAGGAGGAAATCCTATGAATGCAGGCATAGATCTTAATGTTTACCCGTTATCTGCTACTTATAATTTTGGGGTGAATGTTATTTTTTGATAATAATAAATTTAAATAATGAAAAAGTTCTGTTCAATCAATAATTCAAAAATGCAGTATGTTGTATTTTTTTGTTGCCTTATTTTTATATCTGGTTGTAAAAAATCTTTTTTGAATGTTGATCCTATTGGCCAACAGACAAGCGCTACATTTTTTATAAATGCAAATGATGCCAATCGTGCCGTTACATCATGCTATGGTCATTTAAATCAATGGTTCGTTGCTGGCTTTGCACATCTCGCCATTACCAGCATTCCTTCGGATGATGCCGAAAGAGGTAGTGTACCCGGCGATGCGGCATTCCTGGACGAATTTGATAATTTCAGCTTTACATCTACACAGTTTCTTATTGATGATTATTGGAGTGGCCAATATTCTGGGATTAATCTATGCAATCAATCCCTGGATAATATTCCTAAAATAAATATGGATGCAGTTTTGAAGGAAAGGTTATTGGCAGAAGCAAAATTTATCAGGGCTTACCATAATTTCAACCTGGTAAGAGCATTTGGCGATGTACCACTGGTTAAACGGGTACCGGTAACTGCAGATGAATTAAATCCTGCCCGGGTATCTAAAGAGGAAGTATATGCATTTATTGAAACCGATTTAAATCAAGCGATAGCTATTTTACCTGTTTCTTATCCTGCTGCAGAAAAAGGAAGGGTAACCAAAGGTGCCGCAATTGCCATGTTGACTAAAGTAAAAATGTATAGTGCGGATACTCAGAGTGAATGGACCCAGGTGTTTGATCTTACAGGACAGGTGTTGGCGTTACCTTATTCCCTTGCAACTGATTTTAATGGAATATTTCGGGTCTCTGGTGAAAATAACAGCGAATCAATTTTTGAGGTACAGGCAAATGCATTTGGAAGTGATTGCGGTACTTATTGTCAATATTCAGAAATTCAGGCAGTACGGGGCCAGTTCGGTTGGGGGTTTAATATTCCAACCAGCAACCTGGAAGCAGCATTTGAACCCGGTGATCTGAGAAAGGACGCTACTTTATTGAGAAGGGGCCAAATAACTATTGAAGGGGATCTTATTATTTCAAATACATTCAATCCTTTGTATAATAAAAAAGTATATGTACCATCCAGTGTGACCAATCCTTGTGGCTGGGGATATGGAAGAGATCAAAACAGAAGAATACTAAGGTTGGGAGAGATCTATCTGATCCGTGCAGAAGCTGCAAATGAATTAAATGATACTACTGAAGCAAAAATATATTTAAATGCAGTTCGCAACAGGGCCGGCTTGCCTTCAATTCATGCCATAAGCCAGTCAAACCTCCGTACAAAAATCTGGAATGAAAGACATATTGAATTAGCAATGGAGGATGATCGCTTTTTTGATTTAGTACGCCAGGGAAGTGCAGGGCAGGTTTTAAGGGCACAAGGAAAATTATTTGTAGATGGGAAAAACGAAGTATTCCCTATCCCTGAAAAACAAATAGTTTTAAGCGGAGGGAAACTGGTACAAAACTCTAATTATTAATAACGAATTTAAACTAACATATTTTGACAATAAACATAACAATAAAAGCAACCGGTAATAAAGGATCACCGGGAAATACAAACGATTAAGTATATTTAATAAATAATAATAATTAAAAAACAAAAAACAAATAATATGAAAAAAACAATTAGTTATTTCTTTTCCGGAACCATGTTAATATCGGCTCTGGCTATTACCTCTTGCGATAAGTCATCCGATGACCCGGTTTTACCACCAATCGGAGGGTATTTCACTTCAGACGATGTTGCAAAAGTTAATAATGTGGCCAAATGGAGTTTCGAGAATAATTTATTAGAAACCAAGAACAGCATCACTGGTGTTGGAACAAATGCTGCATATAGTGCAGGTAAAAAAGGTCAGGGCTGGCAAGGCTCTGCCTCACAACCACGTTATGCGATTTATACTACTCCTGCTACTCTAGCAGCTTCACTTACCAGTTATTCCGTATCCTTTTGGATGAATTCAGATAGCATGAAATTACCTTTAGCTGCTCCAACAACCGGATATGGTGCCCAGGGTCTTCTCACTGTTGTTGATGCGAATGGATTTTGGGGTGGTGTTAACCTTTTTATTGATAACAGGTCTGTTGCTGATAATGATACATTAAGGGTAAAGTTGTTGGTACGCAATACCAGGACAGGCGTTATTTGGCAAGACCAGGGTCCAATCCTTAGAATTCCAAATTCTTTAAAAACCTGGGTTCATGTAGTACTAACGTATGATGGTGGAACTGGCTTATTTAATGCATACTTAAATGGCGCTTTGGGTGGGAAAATGGAAGTACCTTATGGTCCTATTGCATCAGCATCGTATATACAATATGCTGATAACCCAGGTGGCCTTTCTAATCCAAACAGCGCCCCGGTTCAGGGAGCTATTCAGTTGCCGGTTTCAACGCAGATCGTTCTTGGATCACACCAGTTCACTACAACTCCTGCACTTAATGTAGGAGGTACTCAACAATCATGGGCAACAACCTATTCAGGTCAGATGGATGAAGTGAGGATCTATAAATCACCACTATCTGCTTCAGACGTATCTGCTTTATACCAACTTGAAAAAGCTGGCAGATAATTAAATATTATCGTTCATAATTTTAAGGGCAGCCGGTTATCATAACTTGAGCTGCCCTTCTTTTAATTCTAAAAAAAATATCAAATTGAAAAAAGGGTCACTGATAATTATCGGATGTTTTATTATTCTTTCTGCATGTAAAAAAAATAACAACAGTGATCCCATTTCTGTTTTTAATTATGTATCATCAAAAATAAATGATAAACCAGGGAATGTTTTAGTACCGGTAACAGATATCAGCACCCATCCTGTTATTAAAATAAATTTATCCGCTCCGGTAAACAGGTCAATGGTGCCGGGTAAGGTAACATTAACAGAGTATGGATATAGCAGCCTTCCTTTGAATTACAGTTTTGAAAATAATGACAGTACGATCATTATACAACCTGTAAGCCCTCTTAAAAATATTGCAAAGTATATTGTTTATCTGTCGCCGGAATTGGAATCTGTTTATAAGATAAAATTAAACGCTGTTGTAAACGTATTATTTGTTACGTCTATAGATTCAACCGATAAATTTCCCCTGATAACAGATGCAGAACTGCTTACACTTGTACAACAAAGATCATTCAAATATTTCTGGGATTTTGGTCATCCGGTTTCGGGTATGGCAAGAGAAAGGAATACGTCCGGAGATCTTGTTACCACCGGCGGAACCGGTTTTGGTATCATGACTATTCCGGTGGCGGTTAGCCGTAATTTTATTTCAAGAACTGAAGGCCTGAACAGGACCTTAAAAATCGTTGATTTTTTAAAAAATAATTGTACAAAATATCATGGCGCATTTCCTCACTGGATAAATGGAGCAACCGGTGCAACGATACCCTTTAGCTCAAACGACAATGGCGCCGATCTGGTAGAAACATCTTTTTTAATGCAGGGCCTGTTAGTTGCACGCCAGTATTTTAATAGTGCATCAGACCCTCTGGAAATTGATCTGCGTAGCAAAATAAATCAATTGTGGGATGCCGTTGAATGGAACTGGTTCAGAAAGAATAATGAAAATGTCTTATACTGGCACTGGAGTCCCAATCTTTCCTGGGTTATAAATGCACAGGTGCGGGGATGGAATGAAGCATTAATAACTTATGTAATGGCATCCTCATCCAGAACAGATTCTATTGCGAAGATCGTTTACGATAACGGATGGGCAGGGAATGGCAGTATCCGGAATAATAACACTTATTACGGCTATGTTTTACCGTTAGGTCCTTCCAATGGTGGCCCTCTTTTCTTTGAACACTATTCCTTTTTGGGCATCGATCCTAATGGATTAAATGATGCGTATGCAAATTATCAAACGCAAACAACCAATCACACAAAAATAAATTACGAATACTGTAAAGCCAATCCCCGGAATCATTTCGGGTATAGCGAATTTTGTTGGGGGTTAACTGCAAGTGATATTCCGGGTAATGGATATAATGCAAGTGAACCAAATAATGATGTGGGCGTAATAGCCCCAACTGCAGCATTGTCATCATTCCCCTACACTCCTGTTGAATCTATGAAGGCTTTAAAATATTTCTATTATACATTGGGCGATAAGCTTTGGGGCCCCTATGGATTTTATGATGCATTTAGTTTAAAAGAAGCCTGGTTTGCAGGTTCTGTACTGGCCATCGACCAGGGGCCAATCATCATAATGATTGAAAATTACAGGACCAATCTTGTTTGGAACTTATTTACAAGTTGTCCTGAAATTAAGAATGGTATGAGAAGGCTGGGATTTACGGCACCTTACTTATAAAACCTTTAATGCTTATATATATAGCCGTTATGAAAAAATATTTCATTCTTCTATTATCAGTAATTTATATAACCATTGGCTGCAATGCACAAAATGAGAAGGCAATAAGTCAGCGGAAAGATCTTTCCGACAGCGCTTTATTAGATATCGTACAAAAACAAACTTTTAGATATTTCTGGAACTTTGCTCACCCGGTTAGCGGAATGGCGAGGGAGCGAAGTAATGTTACGAATGCCTATGGCAATGAAGTGATCACTACAGGGGGAACCGGTTTTGGTATCATGTCGGTAATCATAGCAACAGAAAGGAATTGGATCAGTAGAGATACAGCTGCAAGACAACTCCTTAAGATGATCAATTTTTTATTTATAGCAGATAGTTATCATGGCGTATATCCTCATTGGATGAACGGAGCAACTGGAAAGACAATTCCATTTAGCCTAAAAGATGATGGGGCCGATCTTGTAGAAACATCTTATTTATTTGCAGGACTCTTATGCGCCCGCCAGTATTTTAATAACGACAATGAAGGTGAAAAAGAATTACGAAAACGCATAAATGGATTATGGAATGATATTCAATGGAGTTGGTTCACTAAGGGAGGTGAAGAAGTTTTATACTGGCACTGGAGCCCTAATAATGGATGGACCATGAATTTCCCTATCCGGGGATATAATGAATGCCTGATCGTTTATATACTTGCTGCAAGTGCAGATAAATATCCGGTAAATGCAAATGTGTATCATCATGGTTGGGTACGAAGCGAATTTTTTAATAACGGTAAATATTATTATGGACACAAACTTCCTTTAGGATTTGAATATGGAGGCCCTTTGTTCTTTTCTCATTATTCTTTCCTGGGATTGGACCCACATGGTTTAAAAGATCAATATGCTGATTATTGGGAACAAAACAAAAATCATACGCTCATCAATTACGAATACTGTATCGACAATCCAAAAAAATATAAAGGCTATGGAGAAAATTGCTGGGGACTTACTGCCGGGGATACATATGATGATGGTTATGATGCTTATTCTCCAACAAACGACGGAGGAACCATTGCTCCAACGGCAGCATTGTCTGCATTTCCTTATACACCCCAATACTCTATGAAAGCATTGAAACATTTTTATTATGATCTGGGTGATAAGTTGTGGAGTGAATATGGTTTCGTTGATGGTTTTAATGAAACAAAGAACTGGGTTGCAAAAAGCCACCTGGCCATTGACCAGGGCCCAATTATTGTGATGATAGAAAATTACAGGTCAGGGTTAATATGGAAATTATTTATGAGCTGCCCTGAGATACAAATGGGATTGAAAAAATTAAATTTTGAAAGCCCGTATTTAAAACGATAGCCACTGATTCACAGATTATTTCTTTTAATCTGCGAATCTGCGGCAAACAAGCGAAGCATTGGATAAGAAAGAAAACATAAATAGCCACTGATTCACAGATTATTTCTTTTAATCTGCGAATCTGCGGCAAAAAATCGAAGCATCATTTAAAGCAAAAAATATGAATAGCTACAAATATGCTGATCATGAAATTAATTCAATAAAACTAAAGAAAAATTATAACTGCAAATGAACATAGATATGTAAATTAAAAGGAAAAAATCTGATGAATTTACATATTAAAAACAATGATTATCCTTTGCAGGAAGAGACATATAAAATTATTGGTGTAGCAATGGAAATACATCGTGTGCTTGGAAAAGGATTTTCAGAAATCGTGTATAAAGATGCATTTGAGTATGAATTTAAACAACGTGGAATATATTTTGAAAGAGAAAAGGAATATACAGTTTATTATAAAAAGAAAATATTACCGCATAAATTCTATGCAGATTTTGTAATATTTGATGGCGTTATTTTAGAAGTAAAATCAAAAAAAGGAATTATAGAAGATCATTATGCACAGGTAATAAATTATTTAGCAATATCAAAATTGGAAGTTGGGTTATTGATAAATTTTCATGAAAAATCTTTGGAATATAAACGAATTATTTCAACAAGATAAATGTCAGGAGAAAAAATTAAATAGCAACAAGTTGACTTTTAATCTGCGAATCAGCGGCAAACAAACGCATCATGAGTTTCGGCAGAAAATATACATAGCCACTGATTCACAGATTATTTCTTTTAATCTGCGAATCTGCGGCAAACAAGCGAAGCATAGGTTAAGGTAGAAAAAACAAATAGCCACTGATTCACAGATTATTTCTTTTAATCTGCGAATCTGCGGCAAAAAATCGAAGCAT
>JANOPU010000301.1:0-10947 GCA_031422055.1 Ferruginibacter sp. | reverse complement strand
GAAGGATTTAATTGTTTCAGTGTTTTTACAAATAACTGTGGAAATGGCAGACAGGTGCTGTCGGCTTCATTCTCCGGAAAACCAGGGCTTAAGATGATCAAAGTTTTATTTTTTTTATTCATCCAATGAAATAATTTTATTGCAAAATGAAAGAGCAGTTTTATTGTGTGTTATCAGTAAAACGATCTTACCTTCATTTGCTATTTGCTGTAAGTGCGCCAACATTTGTATTTCTGATGATTCATCCAGTTCATTAAAAGGCTCATCTAAAATAATTAGATCAAAATCTTTATACAATGCCCTTGCTAAAATTATCCGTTGCCGTTGCCCGCCGCTTAAATTTTTCCCGTTTTCTGTAATGAGAGTTTCAAGCCCATCGGGTAATGATGTAGTCAGTTTATCAAGACCGGTAATGGGAAGTATCCTTTCTATCTTTTCTTTATCATAACTTGAATCCTGTAATGTTATATTTTGAATAATGGAAGCATGTATTAAAAATGGTTGTTGCTTTATGTATGCAATTCTATTCCAGTAATGTTGCCTGCTTACTGAGCCAGTTTTCAAATCATTAAAATAAATATTACCTGTATCCGGATCTAAAAATCCCAGTATCAAATTTGCAATGGTCGTTTTTCCTTTTCCTGAATTACCCGAAATGCCTAACAGGTCTCCTTTAGCTATACTGAATGAAAAAGAATTTAATACGGGCTTTTCCACGTAATTGAATGAAACATCTTTTAATGTGATCGATTCAATTGGGTCATTTTTAATATCACTTTTTTCATTTTTTAGTAAAGGATTTAATAAATCTTTTACACTATAAGCATAGGTTTTAACCTGCCCCATTGTGTTGATGATCTTAACAATACCGGGAATGATCTTATATGAAGCAGCCATGAATGCTCCGATTGTTACCAGTTGAATTGTGTTATTGCCTGTTGTAAAAAAATTTATCAATACAAGTATGAATAATCCGAATACTGCAAATACTTCTATCATTCTGGGCGGAAGGCTTTGTAGGATCAGCCTTTCAGAAAGATACCGGTTAAGTTGCGACTGGAATGTGTGATATCGACGGGTAAAAAAATTATTTTTTAAATAAACATTACTCTCAATATACCCAGCCAATGCTTCCTGCAAATGTTGCATGGCTTTTTCACTTGTTTTTTTTCCATGAACCCTTGCAGCATTCAATTTCCGTTTCATGAAAAATGCAATAAAAAGCACCGGGATTAACAAAATCAACACCAGCAAAATAAACAGTGTTGGATCAAATAGAAGAATAGCTATGATACTGATAAGTACTAAAACAACCTGACTGAAAACCTGCTGCATTCCATTCAAAACATAATGGCTAAATTCAATCGATTGCTGGCTTATCTTTCTGTTAATGACTGACGAATCAATAGATACATAATCTACGTAAGTTCCCTGCAGGTAATGAGATAAATTATCTTTGGATATTCTTGAAGCAACATTGTAAACAAAATTATATTGCATTTTAAAAATTAAAAAACCGAGACCATTTTTTATTCCAAACAGCAGGAAAAAAAATGTAATGAGTAACAAAGGGTAATCATTAAATATAGAAAACGGTATTCCCGGAATTATTATTGAATATTCTGAGTTGGAATAAAAACTGATAACAAACAATAGTGCAATGAGAAATAGAATATCCAGGATACTGATAAAAACATCCAGTAAAGAAAGTGTTAACAGTTTTTGTTTTTCTCCCTGATCAAGAATGGCCAGTGTATTTTTATATATTTCTTTCAAGGAGTATAAATTTAATAAGCACGTATCAAAAAACAATACTGTATTGATTCATAAAGTAATTTTCAGATCAGTTTCCTGTTAGAAAGTTAAGTGGTTTTTTGATATATATCTTAGAAAATATCTTTTGTAAAAACTATGAAAACTCCTCCGCTTTGGATAGGTAGTTTACCGGTACCGATCTTACTGATGGGTAATTTAATATAGGGCTCAATACGGAGATCGCCGATCTTGCCAACCTTATATGTATATCCTGCACTTATATTGACGATGGATGGTATACTTTTGCTTTTATTATCGTATTCATAAGATCTGGAATACCGGTTGCCATAATAATTAATATCGTAGATATATGATTCATGTTGCATAAAAAAAGCAGAAACACCGGCAGAACCAAAAAGGCCCGATCTTTTTCTTGTATAAAAAGTGTAACGAATATTTAATGGTATTTCGAGCATTTTGCAAACCCCGGTTACATATTCTATTTTATAGGAAGGAGGATAGTTTAAATCTTTTGTATCAAAATATTTACCATCGGTACTGTAGTATTTCCTGTCTTGCAAAAGACCGGCCTCTATACTCCATTTTTTATTTATTCTGTATCCTAGCAGAAGGCCATAACTTAAACCGGTTTTTTTAATGGATTGTAATTTAATAGTACTAAAATCGGGCCCAATTATTAAGCCGGCATAGAAATGTTTTTTAGTTGACTTCTTTTTTTTATTTTCTTCAACACTTCTTTTTTTATTTTCTTTTTCCTGTGTAGTTTTTACAATAGCCTTTTTAGTACTGTCTTTAAGTGAATCTGTTTTGGCATCAGGATCTGTTACTTTACCGGGGATGGCCGTTGATATTTCGTATTCAGCAGCCACTGGTTGAACCAGGTTGTTATCAGCTTTTGTAATTTCTTTTTTTGCTATGTCAGTATTTTCCTGGTTTCCTTCTTTAATCACAATAGCAGATGAGCCCTTCATTTTTTTCTTATGCTTACCAGGTTTTGAAAAGGCTGCTTCGGTGATTTGCTGATCATCAGCTTCTGGCAGTGAATTATTTATATTTATTTTTGATTTTTGTCCGGAAGTATATGTTTTTTTAATATTTTTATTTTGTACTTCTTTAACCGGAGAACTTGCAGGAATGTTGGTATTTTGTGATGCAGATCTTATCTGTAACCCGTTGTCAGAATGAAATGAATCGGGTTGTGTTGCATCGGCTGTTAATATTGGCACCTCTTTTTTATTCTTAAGCGTAATGTTTTCATTGGTTTTAGTTGTTATTATATTTTTTGTTGATGATATATTTTCCTTGTTATTATTGTTTTTAAATGTGTTTTTATTTGAAGTAGAGTTTATATTTTCAAAAATTACCAATGGAATAAGTAATAACAATAGCAGTAGAAAACGGTAATTATTTTTTCTTTTATTTGTTATACTTACCGGTTCATCAGATACATCATCTGAATTCATTTTATTAACCACGGCATCCCAATCGGCATTATCCGTTTTTAAAGGGTAGCTTTCAGCAGCCCTGCGGAATAATTCATCATTCATATCGTCGTTTATTTGAAGCATATTTTTGTCTCATCAATTTTTTTAATAAATGATTTTAAAATACCACGGGCTTTTGAGAGATTTGATTTAGAAGTTCCAACAGCAATATTCAATTGGTTAGCGATCTCCTGGTGTGTAAATCCATCAATTACATACATGTTAAAAACAATTCTGTAAGTAGGCGGTAATTTTTTTATTTCCAGTATCAAATCTTTATATAAAACTGATTGGTCTGCAGATTGTGATTTGTCTTCTATCCAAACGCCTTCATTGATCAATCCGATCTCTGGCATAAAATTGTCTTTTCTTAGCCTGTCAATAGCGGTATTGACCATAATGGTTCTCATCCATCCCATCAGGATCATTTCAACTTTACCAGATTGTTCATAATGGAATGTGTGCAGCTTACCGAATATTTTTACAAAACCGTCATTTACAACATCGGCTGCTTTATCGTACCTGTATATATAACGAAAAACAACTTTTAGACAATAACCATAATATCGCTCATAAAGAGCTTTTTGGTCTCTGTGATTTTTTTCCAGACACCCGGCGATTATTTCATCAAGAAATTTCAACTCAGCAGAATTGTTTTCAGTTAATACGTTCAATAGCTTTAGTTGGTTGCTTTATTTAAGTAAAATTAATTTCTAACATTACAAATTCTAAGAAAATGGAGATAGACTTTCTAATGGGATATTGCTTTACAAGATATTAAATAATATCTGTAAATGGTAGCCGTTATACCCAAAATAGTGAACCGTAACATAATTGGATATGTTACGGTTGCAGGACAAGCCTGCATAGAGGCAGCTTGTATATCGTTATACTGATTTTTCAGGAATGAGGTTTATGAATCTTAAAACAGGGGAATTTATTTTTTCATCTGTTATGTATATATTAACGAATTATAATTTTGCGAATTGCAATTGTTCATTTTTTGCCGGGTTGTCATCTTTCATTTTAATGCTAGTGGCAGTTTTTTCTTCCAATAACCAATTGTCATTCAGGTCGCTAAAAATAGCAGTCGTACCAAAGTCTATATTAAATTTGCTGCTTCCCTGCATCCAGATGCCGGTTACCGTATTGCTACCATTGGTAGCGGAGATTTGGCCATTACTATTAAATGTAAAATTGTAACCGAAAAATTTATTTGTCTCATCACTACCGTTGTCAAAATAAAGGCTTACTCTCCAGGTACCTGCTATTGTAGTATTTTGTGGAACAGGAATCACATCATCCTTTTTAGAGCAGGAGATCAGTAATAAAGAGGTAAGTGAGATCATGGTCACTAAGCTGTAAAGTAGTTTTAATGTTTTCATTGTAATAATATTTAAAGGTTTATATTGATGACATAAAAGTCCATAAAATAAAATCTTAATAAAACTGAATTATATTGAACAGGTAATTTTCGTAGCTGAATGAGAGATTAGAAGGCATAGCCACAAATTCACTGCATTTTGGAATTATTGTTTAGGAATTTTGAATATCTAAGAAGCTTTTAAAAATAGTTCCGTAGATTTTGTATGCGCCGTAAAGTTGCTGGTCAGGCGACCTCAAGTGTTCGGAAACTTTTCCCTAGGAACATTTTGCAGGTAGTTGAAGTATTTTATTTAAGAATTTAACGTTCCGTAGGAACGTATAGTGCTGATATTACACGAGTCGTTCCTAAGGAACGGAAGAGAATTTGCATCATAAGTTACCCGTAGAATGTTCGATGGAACAATATTGTAATCTTCCGAACACTTATGGTCAGGCAACCAGCAACGACATAAACCGCCGCAGTTGGTCGCCTGACCAACTGCAACTGGTGAATATAAATTTCATTTTTAGACAACTTCTAAGGAATATGCATTAACTGCGATACCCGTAAAATATCGGTGAATCAGTTGTAAAAAAAATTAACCACCATCGTCCAACCATATCTTAAAATCTGCCGACCTTTCTGTACTGACAATGGTTTCCTGTTTTGCCGCAGGTTTTAATTTGATAAGTACGCGGCCTTTTGTGTAAGCAAACATTTCTGTTATGGAACCAATGGAAACAATGAACTGTCGGTTTATGCGGAAAAATAATTTAGGGTCGAGCAGGGTTTCAAGGCTGTCTAAATTGAAATCGATCGCAAAACGTTTTCCTTCATGCGTGGTCAGGAAATTAACTTTGTCTTCTGTATAGAAATAAGCAATTTCATCCGTTTGAATGGTTTTAATATGTTCACCATACCGTACAATGAACCTTGTTTTGTACACCAGGCTTTTGGGGTTGTATACCTGCAACAGTTTATTAATGTCGAATGAAGACGATTCGGCTTGCCTGCTCTTTTTGAATTTGTTTATCGCAAACAGCAACTCATCCTTCTTCAGAGGTTTTAAAAGATAATCAATGCTATTTATCTTAAATGCATCAATGGCATACTGATCAAAAGCCGTTACAAAAATAATCGGGCATAAAAATTTTACCTCTTTAAAGATATCAAAACTGGTACCGTCTGCCAGTTGTATATCAGAAAAGATAAGATCGGGCGGATCATTTTCTTTGAACCATTTAATAGCTGCAGATACGCTGGAAATAGAACCAAGCAGTTCAACTTCGGGATCAGCTTCTTTGATCATTTTTAGTAATCTCTTTGCTGCCGGTTCTTCGTCTTCTAGTATTATTATCCTGAGCATATTATTTTTTTAATAATGGAAGCGAAACAATAAAATATTTTTCATCATTTGTGATCAATACTTTTTTACTGCTTAATAAATTGTATCTGTTCACGATATTCTGCAGGCCCATGCCCGAGCCTTCCTGTTTACTATGCCTTGCATGAATATTATTCTTTACCAGCAAATACTCATCTGCTGTGATTTCCAGACTGATGATGAGCCTGGTTTCCTTCGACACAGTATTGTGCTTTATAGCATTTTCCATCAGTAACTGGAGTGTTAACGGGGGAATGAAATACTGTGTCTTTTGTTGTTCGGATAGTTTTGATATTAGTTCTACATTATTACCGTGGCGTTTTTGTTGCAGGAAAAAATATGTCTGTAGCAGGTCAGTTTCTTCTTTCAGGGAAATTATTTCCTTATCTCTGTAATTGACTATATCCCTGAAAAAGTCTGATAACTGCTCGGCATATTCAACTGCCATTTTCGGGTCTTCTTCGATGGTAGAGATCAGGGTATTAAAACTATTGAACAGGAAATGTGGGTTTACCTGGTTGCGCAATACTTCAAACTGGAATTGGATCTTTTCCCGGCGTAATCGCTCCAGTTTCTTTAATGAGGCTTCCCTGCTTTTGATATACCAATACAACAATGCCAAGGCCAGTAGTACGCAAACTGTGATGAACCAGTATTCTTTATAAAAAGCTTTTTTAATTACAAAATGATAAGAGGCCTCATCAGCATTCTTAAAATTTTTATTGAGTGAGGATTGAATGCGGAATGTATATGTTCCCGGTTCAAGTTTTGGAAAATTCTTGCTCCTGTCCCTGGTGATTACCCAACTGCTGTCGAGCCCTTCCATTTTATACTGATAATAAATATTTTCAGGATCTGAATAATACAACCCTGTATAATTAAATGTAAAATTATTTTCATCATAATTGTATTGATTAGTCCTGGTTTCATCAATATCTTTTAAAAACAATTGTACTGATTCAATAATGGATACTGGTTTTTGCAAAGAATTTTCAGGGGAAGTGTATGATAAAATACCATTCACAGTGCTTACCATTACCTTCCCGGTACTATCCTGTGTTACAGCGCCAAGATCTTCGGCATTGATTTGGGGAATACCCTGGCTACTGTTGAGGTAAGAAATATTTCCTGTTTCCGGGTTTAGAATATCGAGCCCCATTTTATGAATGATGATGATATTTCCGGCGTTATCTGTTTTAAGTACAGAAATATTCAGGTCGCTTAATCCATCAATAAAAGAATAATTGATAAATTTTTCTCCATCAAATTTATAGATACCAGCACTGGCTGTACTGAACCATATATTTCCTTTTTTGTCTTCAGTTACTGAATAAATATGATCATCTTTAATCTGGTTCTTATCATTGAAATAAGAAAACACATTATTTTTCAGCATGGATAATCCGTTACCGTCAGTGGCAAACCAGATCCTGTTCTTACTATCTTTAAAGATTGTATAAATGTAATTTGTTCCCGTACTTTTAATATTGTAATTAAAATAATGATAGCGATTATTAATTAAAGCATTTTCTGGTGTAAGTTCTATTGCCATTGATCCCTGAAGGCTGCTGACATACACAGATCTTCCGGAACCGTTTATTGAAAGAATCCCTGCGTTATTAAAAATGCTGTTTTCCGATATTGTTCTTAGCGCATTTGTATATGGGTTTAAAACAAACAATCCTTTTCCCATTGTACCAATCCAGATATTTTCATACATATCCTGGTAAAGTGCTGTGATATCTGTTTTAACAGTCAGTCCGGGTATTTTAATAATATGAGCCTGATAAATACCGTTTAATAAGTAAAGTCTTATCAATTCATTGTTATAATTGTTTAACCAGATATCGCCGTTCTTAACGGATAAAATTGCATGTATATGTTCAAATACAGGAGCACCGGGTATTGCAATCATTTTTAATGTTTCGCCTGCTGTTCGAATAAGGCCATAACCGGGTGAAGCCAACCAGATATTCCCTTGTTTATCCTGTAACAAACTGCTGATATTATTACTGGCATTACCCAATGGTACAGAATCTAATTTTTTGTTATTGATGGAAAACTTAAAGAATCCATTTTCCTGCGTGGTAATCCAAAGTGTATTTTGTGCAAATAGCAATGAATTGATCTGGCCGTATTTCCAGTTTCCAGCAACAGCAGGGATAATAATTTTCTTGTTAGTATGATCGTACAGGCAAAAACCTTTTTCCTGTAAACCTATCCAGTAAAAATTGTTACCTGCATTAACAATGGAGGTAACAATATAATCGGGTAATCCAAGTTTCGGGCCTATTACTGAAATGTTTTTTTTTCCATTTTTAATGTTACATATATTGATCCCTTGGTCAGTACCCGCAAGTATATCACCATTATCAGCCAGGATCATGGTATTTACATTCAGATCACTCAGGCCGTCATCTTCGTTGATAAGATAAATATGCTTTCCTTTAATATAGTAGATCCCTTCTCCATTTGTTGAGAACCAAAGATTATTTTCTTTATCCTGCAACAATGCAGTTAATTTTTTTTGAGGAGTTCCTTCCTCGGGATGATAATAGCTTAGTTTATGATTTACTATGTTAGCAATACGGCCACTTTTAAAACCAATCCACATCATTTGTTGCCTGTCCTGGAATATAGCGGTAGCGGTATCATTATATGCTTCGTTCTCAAAATTTATCCTAATATATTTTTCTCCGTCGAATTTATACAGGCCGTTGTCTGTTCCTACATACAGGTATCCATTCTTGTTTTTATAACTGCAGTTTATTTTTATGGTCTTATTGTCTTTTTCAAGTTTGAAATATTTATAGCCAGGAAGCTGGGCTGTTGCCTGTAAAAAAAAAGACAGTGCTATGAGTGTAATATATAAGCGGTTGAATGGGCAGTTCATGGTGATGTAAGATCAGCTTTAACTTCTACCTTAATTTCTGATGCCAGTTTTTCATGTACTACTTTTGGTATGGGGATATTGTGTTCGATGAGTAGGACAGTAAAATAAGACCGGATACTTATTTTACCATCTTTCACCAGCAACTCACTTTTGATGATCCTTTCCTGCGATACAGCATGAATCGTAAGATTACCCTTTGCCCTTACGCTATAAGTCCCGTCTTTCGAAAAATCAATGTCTTCAATGATCTTTCCGCTGAATGAGGCATTGGGATACTGCACCGTCTCCATATAATTCTCATTGAAATGTTCTTTCTGCAAAGCGCTGTTGAATCCACTGAAGGAAATTACTTTGACAGTAAAAGCGAATAATTTTTTTGTGATATCAAATTTTCCCCGCATTTCATTGCTGGAGGCTTTGATAAGTTCAAGAGGGGCATCTGAACTGAAAGTGATAGAACCGTTATTAGTGCTATATACCAGCGACTGTGTAAAACCTTTTTGTTGTAAAAAGATGAAAGTAAAACAACATATAAAAAAAGGCTTAAGCATCCGGTTTAAATTATTTGCTACAAGTTAAATATAAAATGTCGTTTATAGAATAACCATAACTTTTTGATTTGTCATGCTAAGAAACGAAGCATCTCTTAGTCAAATCCTCCTTCATCTGTTATAAGATACTTCTCTTGCCTTTACTGAGAAATAAAGTATTGGAATGACAAACTGAGAAATTATTTTTTCCTCTTACCCACGGTAAATACCCTGGAGATATTAAACCCGAAATAAATATCCCCCTTACCCCATTCACCTATTGTTTCCGAAATGAATGTACGTTCATTCATGCCACGGGAATTGGTGAAATGTAATTGAAAAACATGCCCTCCGGTTTCTATGTCAACACCCAGGGAAAGCGAATTAGTTGTACCCGTCATCTTATAGCCGGGAATTTGATAATAGTATTCAACATTCAGGCTTATACGTTTTGAGATCTTTTGTCTTCCACCCACTCCTACAGCCATCGTCCCATTAGGTTCCGCCAGCAATTTTACAAGGTTTCGGTGTACATAAGTCGGCATAAGCTGAATGGAAGTGCCTTCAGAGAACTTTCTGCCAATGATCAACTGGTGTGTATAGAATAAGCGGGATGTGAAATAATTCTTCCGGTTGGGATCTTCGAATTTTAATGTTTTTACAGCGATGGTTGGAACATAACTGACCGTTACCGGCATCTTTCGTTTACCGGTTGATTGCCGCAATAGTTTAAGTTTGAAATAACCATCATAGGTTTTCTCAAATGTGCTTCTGCCAATACCTACCATTAAGTAACGGGTGATACCATAATCAAAACCCATACGCATGCTGGCATTATCCAACCCGAATAATTCATAACTGCCGTTGTTTAGTTTACCAAACCGGTGAGATATCTTGACATCCAATACACCTTTGCCGACATTCTCTACCGTATGGCCATTGATCAAACGCGTTGTTTTAAATGTTGCCGTAATATAAGTTGTTTTAGTTTTGTTGTCTCCGATCACTTCCCTTTCGAGCTGGGCCATCAGGTCTGTGGTATCCTGTGCCTTTAATGTAACGGTTGAGCAAAAAATGAATAGGAAGAGCAGTACTATTTTATTTGGAAGCATAATTTTTGGTTTACATTTTTTGATCAAAGTTGGAATTAACAGTCACTTCAACCGATTCGGCAATATTGTCTTTTACGAGGGCGGGGATACTGATATTGTATTCCGACAATTTGATGAAGAATGTCGATGTCGCTGATATTTTCCCGCCTTTTATTGTAAGAGATCCAGTTGTTGTGATCTTTTTAGTAACTCCGTGTAAGGTCATTTCACCCGATACAGGAACAGTGTATAAGCCATCTGTAGCAAATGAAACCCTGCTCAGATCGGTGATGTTTCCTTTAAAGCCGGCTTTGGGAAACTTATCGCTTTCTAAATAATTCTCGTTGAAATGTTCTTCCATCAGGGCTTTTTCAAAATGAAAACTTTTTATCAAGAGAGAAAACTGTATCTCTCCGGTCTGTG
>JANOPU010000300.1:0-25441 GCA_031422055.1 Ferruginibacter sp. | reverse complement strand
CCTGAACATCTAAGTATGCTTTGCTTTTTACTTCTCCTGCAAGTATAACCTGGCCTGTTGTTACAAGGGTTTCACAGGCAACTTTACTGGATGGGTCAAAGGCTAAAAAATTATCGATAAGTGCATCACTGATCTGGTCTGCAACTTTATCCGGATGTCCTTCACTAACTGATTCTGATGTAAATAAATATGGCATATTATTTTTTTAAGATTGCAAAGATAAGGGTGTAGCTTTTAAAGAACAAAACCCTTATGTATACAATATATACACAAGGGTTTTGTTAGTTATTTCAATTTATTTAATAAGGGAATAGATAATTCTAAATCGCATTTTATAATTTGGGTTTGTACCACTTCCGACCCTTACTCTGCCAAAAGCCAAACTATTGCCATAAGGAATATAAGCGAAATATTGTCCATAGTGGATAGAGAACGGCGCAAATAAACGCATGTCATAATTTGTACCCTGATCTCTTACAAGATGCTGCACATATCTGGTTACATTAAAATTGTAAAAAATATTACTACCTAATGGTCCATACTTTCTACGAGCAAATCCACCGTAATATGAAAAATCAGGACCTGTTCGTAATGGATAGAAATAAGAAGTTATATTATCGGGGTCGTAAAATACACCTGGATTCAGATCAAAGTATACAGGCTTATACTTTTTAAGTCCTGCCGGAATAACGACCCCTGTATCTTTTAGATCGAGATAAAGAAAGCTTGGAACAGAAAAAATACTGTCAGTTATTAAATTATCTGGAATTTGTTCAACGATCAATTCTGCACGGTGTATGATCCTGTTACTGTATCCGGTAAGTTGAGGAATAGAGAGGCTTGCATAGGTTCCGGGCTGTGTTTGTAAATATATTTCATCAACCGTTGGAAGATTTGCAGGGGAATTAGATCTGTCACGCTTAACAAAATTAGCGGTAGCAGATGCATAAATCACTTCTGTTGCTGTTTGGTAACGGACAGCTCTTAATCTAAAAGATGAATAAGTTGTATCTACAAAACCATTGTCTTTTCTAATCCTGTAATGTACTTCGAGTTTAGTATTTGTGTCAGCAATATTAATATACATTAATGCATTTCCGGTTCCTTGAACCGATGAAATAGCAAGTCCTTTAAATGCGATCCTGTATACTGAATCATTGAAAAATATGTGGTTTCCCATTCCTGTTAAAGAAGTACTATCCGCGTTGATAAGCCTGTTAAGATAAGAGTTATCCAATTTTATTCGTATCTGGTTTTTAGCAGAATCTCTTTTGTTTGCATAGTAAGTATATTCATCAAGCCTTGTAATGTCTATGGTTTTAGATCCTAACGGATTACCAATGATGCTGGGCTTGTAATTGGTGTGATAAACAGAATCTTTGAATAAATTATCATCCACCTCATTTACCTGTATTTGTTGTAATTGGTTGGTATCGCCATAAGAACTCAGGTAACTCAAACATAATACAACAGAATCGTACCCTGCATTTGGTCCGGTTAAAGAATCTTTTGGGCCAAAACTAAACGGGTAAGAATTTGGTTTAAGTTGCAGGTAAATGTTAGCATCTGTTTTACCAAATAAAGGGTCGTTGGTTATATTACCCAATACATGAGCTTCATTGTTTGTAACCAATGTAGTATCGAGATAGTCTCTCTGAATTGCATTTATTAGAAAAGTATCTGCGAATGTATTTATATTGTCAACTGCTGGTATCAGATCACTTCCAAGACTGGTAGTATCTAATTTTGTGCAGCTCCAGTTAAAAAAAATAATGGTGATAAAGCAGGTTAAAACAAGTAAGTAAATTCTTTTATGCACAAAAATAAATTTATTAAAAAATTTTGATTTCTATCTATTTAGCAAGGTCGTTATATAATTGTAAATAGTCTGTTAAATCACTTTCTGCATTGTATTTCAAAATTCTTTTTCCTTTTACTTTTGAAAATTCTTCAACAAGTTTTTTATCAATATTATCTGCTCCAAATGTTATGGCATCTGCATAGGTAGCGCCTCCACGGAATATGGCTGCATTGTTTACATCCTTAAAAGGCTCCAGTTCTTTTTTAGTGATATGATCATTGATTGTAGCAATTTTTAAGAAGTCTGAACCCAGTTTCTCTTTAAAAGTAGTTTGCCCAATTGTAAAAATTATTTTACTGTTGCTGAAAACCGGTTCTTTTTTATAAGCCACTCTTATAAACATCGGGATCAAGCCGGTCATCCAGCCGCTGCAATGGATGATATCCGGAGGCCATCCGAATTTTTTTACAGTTTCTAATGCTCCTTTACAGAATAGAACAGTCCTTAACCCATTGTCATCAAACCAAACATCTTTTTCATCAGTAAATATTGATTTTCTTTTGAAAAAATCTTCATTATCAAGAAAATATATCTGTAGTCTTGCATTTGGTAACGATGCT
This sequence comes from Ferruginibacter sp., assembly GCA_031422055.1. Taxonomy (GTDB): domain Bacteria; phylum Bacteroidota; class Bacteroidia; order Chitinophagales; family Chitinophagaceae; genus Ferruginibacter. The sequence continues at coordinate 23,020 of JANOPU010000300.1, read as the reverse complement.
ACTTTAATTACAAGCGGATAATCATCATTATTAATGGAAACATTAATGCCTGAAAGCCTAACAACTTCATGCAATCTGTGCCTTCTTTCATTTATTACACCAAATCTTGGCATAATACAACGAACTTCCAGATTATTTTCATTTGACATTACAGCCAGTTTATTAACAATTTCAGCAAATTCTGTCATCTCTAAATAAGGAGACATTTCGTTGGCTATAAATAAAATTCTTTTCTTTGTAGACATTTGCGCTTGGTTAAATGCGATAATATTTTTTAAAAGGTGTGCGAAGTTACTATTTTTTAATTGAAATTGTTATTCATCAAGCCTTCGAAGGCATATAAACCACTAAAATGATCATTTTAAAAAAATCAGACGATCTTAAGGATTTCTTAAATATACACGCTGGTAAAGGCATGAATATAGGATTTGTTCCTACCATGGGGGCTTTGCACGATGGGCATATTTCTCTAATTGACCTGTCTAAAAGAGAAAATGAGATAACTGTTTGCAGTATTTTTGTTAACCCTACCCAATTTAATAATCCAAATGATTTTATAAAATATCCCATAACCATTGAAAATGACATTGATATGCTTGAAAAACAGTCATGTGATGTTTTGTTTCTGCCGGAAATAGAAGAAATATATCCACCCGGATATATTAAATCTCATTATGAATTGGGTTACCTGGAAACAGTATTAGAGGGAAAATACAGACCGGGGCATTTTCAGGGAGTATGCCAGGTTATCGATCGATTCTTAAAAATAGTGAATCCCGGTAAGCTTTATTTGGGCCAAAAAGATTTTCAGCAATGCATGGTCATTGATTCATTATTGAAACTGAAAAATTACCCTGTAAAGCTGATCATTTGCCCAACACTGCGAGAAACAGATGGCCTTGCAATGAGTAGTAGAAATAAACGATTAAATGAAACAGAAAGAAAACTTTCTGGTAAGATCTTTGAAGCACTTTCCATTATTAAGAATGAGATCAAAAAAGGCAGTTTAAAAGAGTTGAAAATGAAAGCGATTCAATATTTATCTTCTTTTGGTTTTAATACAAATTATGTAGAGATCGCAGATGCCACAAACCTTTCATTATTAGAAAACTGGGATGGGAATAAGAAGCTGGTAGCTTTGGTTGCAACGAATTTAAATGATGTCCGTTTAATTGATAACCTGATTCTAAATTAACTTTTGGGCAATCGTTTTTGGATTATACATAAAACCATTTGTAACTTGTAGGCAATTATGCGTAGGCGTTTATTTTCTTTATTGCAATATTTCATCTTTTTAGGTGGTGGTATATTTTTGGTATGGTGGCAACTTAAATCGATGTCACCAGAACAGGAGATTGCTTTTAAGGAAGCATTTACTTTGGCAAATTACTGGTTAGTTTTACCTGTTACAATAATAAGCATCCTTGTTTATGTCAGCAGGGCAATGCGCTGGAAATTATTGATGGAACCACTTGGTTATGATCCGTCTTTAAAGAATACTTTTGCTGTTACAATGGTTGGATATCTCGCCAACGCTGCAATCCCGCGGTTAGGTGAAATTTTAAAATGCACTTTCCTTGCACGCTATGAAAAGCTAAAAGTGGATAAACTCATTGGTACAGTAATCATTGAAAAGGCATTTGATTTTGTTTGTTATATTATTTTTATTTTCATTACAGTCATAATTCAAATTGATGTGGTAGGTGATTATGTGAAAAGATCTTTGCAAAAGATTACGATCTCATCAGGGGTTCCATTATGGGGAAAGTTATTAATGGTAATATCAACATTTTTACTAATCGTTATTATCATCAAAATACTTTTTAAAAAATTCCCTTCCAGTGGTATTATTTTGAAAATAAATAATTTTTTGACCGGTATTGGAGAAGGATTCATATCTATTAAAAACTTAAAGCGCCGCAGGGCTTTTATTGTTCATACTATTTTTATATGGGCAATGTACATGTTAATGATCTATATTGGTTTCTTTGCAATGGAAGGAACAAATCACTTAGGTATAAAAGCAGCATTTTCTGTTTTATCCCTAGCTACTTTAGCCATGATCGCAACTCCAGGGGGAATTGGTTCATTCCCATTTTTTGTAAAAGAAACCTTACTCATATATGGAATACAGTCTACGATGGGAACTGCATTTGGATGGTTGATGTGGAGTATATCAACTGGTATAGTAATTTTTACAGGTCTTATTGCACTTTTATTATTGCCATATATCAACAAAAAAATTAAAAATGAAGTCAGTACAAATAATACCATCAAAAATTTATAATTTATCTGATCTGGAAAGGGCTATGAATCAGTGGAGGCTTTTAAACAAAAAAATAGTTTTTACAAATGGCGTTTTTGATATTTTACATGAAGGGCATATTGCTTCGCTTTCAGAAGCAGCAACTTATGGAAATATACTGATTGTAGGATTGAACAGTGATGAATCTGTAAAAAGATTAAAAGGTCCATTACGGCCGGTAAATAATGAAAACGCAAGAGCCCTTGTACTTGCCTCATTGCTGATGACGGATGCAGTGATACTTTTTACGGAAGATACACCGCTGAATCTTATTAAAGCAATAATGCCCGATGTGCTGGTGAAGGGAGGAGATTACAGCATCGATCAGATAGCCGGTGCCAAAGAGGTCATTGCAAACGGTGGCGAAGTGATTCTTGCAGAAATTATTGAAGGTGTTTCAACAACTGCAATCATTGAAAAAATGAAAAATCCTGTTTCAGGAACAATCAAATAAAAATAATTTCATCTAAAATTAATATTGAATATTTATTAATGGCAGTTTAAGTAAATAATTTCATAATATCTTTTATTAAAATTCTTGTATTGCAAAAAAGAAAAACCATTATCAGAGATATAAGCTGGCTGGCATTCAATAGCAGGGTTTTACAGGAAGCAGCTGATGAAAAAGTACCTTTGAAGGAACGCATCTATTTTTTAGGAATCGTTTCCAATAATCTGGATGAATTTTTCAGGGTAAGGGTTGCTGCACTCAGACGAATGATTGTATTGGGTAATAAAGCAAGGATGCACCTGGAAGTAAATCCTGAAAGCATTCTGGAAGAAATACAGGATAAAGTTATTATACAGCAAACAGAATTTGAACGCATCTGGTTTGAAATTCTAAAGGAACTTAAAAGACAAAATATCTTCCTTATTGATGATAAAAAACTAAATGCAACCCAACAAAAATTTGTACTCAATTATTTTAATGAAGAGGTCAGAAGCTATATAGTACCGCTCATGATCGAAAGTATTCATAGCTTTCCGGTATTAAATGACAAATCCATTTACTTGGCATGCAAGCTCTCCAGAACTGATAAATCCATTCCGCAAAAATTTGCATTGGTATCGGTTCCAACCAGGAATTTACCAAGATTTTTGATCCTGCCTTCAAAAAATGATGAGAAATATATCATACTACTCGAAGATATTATTCGATTTTGTCTTCCTAATATTTTTTCATTTTTTGGATATGACCGGTTCTCTGCACATACCATTAAATTAACCAGAGATGCTGAAATAGATATTGACAATGATGTGTCTACTTCTCTTATACAAAAAATTGAAAAAGGGCTAAAAAACAGAAAAAAAGGAAAACCGGTACGCTTGGTATATGATAAAGAAATGGATCCGTCTCTCCTCTCATACCTGATAAAACGAATGGGTCTTTCGCATAAAGATAATATCATTGCCGGAGGCAGGATTCATAATTATAAGGATTTTATTAATTTCCCTGAATCCGTTTTTCAAAATAAAAGTGCCCGTAAAAAGCCATTCACTCACCCTTTGTTAAAGCATGCCAACAGCGTAACTAAAGTTATACTGGAAAAAGATGTTATGCTTCATTTTCCATATCATTCTTATGACAGTGTTATTGACCTGTTGAGGGAAGCGGCCATTGATCCTGATGTTGTTAGTATTAAGATAACATGCTATAGGCTGGCACAAAGATCAAAAGTAATTAACGCACTTACCAATGCAGTTAGAAATGGAAAACAGGTAACAGCTATGCTTGAATTAAAAGCAAGATTTGATGAAGAAGCTAATATTGTCTGGAAAAATATACTGGAAGATGCAGGGGTAAAAGTTTTAATTGGAGTACCCGAGTTAAAGGTGCATGCTAAATTATGCCTGATTAAAAGAAGAGTTAATAATATTACAACACATTACGGTTTTGTAAGTACCGGCAACCTGAATGAAAAAACCTCCAGAGTATATAGTGATCATTGTCTGCTCACTTCCGACAGAAACATTATGGCCGATGTAAACCGGATATTTCTTTTTCTGGAAAACCCAAAGAACCGATTACAGTTTTTGAAATCCTGTAATACACTTATTGTGAGTCCGGTAAATATGCGAAAGCTCATAATGATGTTTATTAACAAAGAAATAAAGGAAGCAAGAAATAACAAACATGCCGCAATTACGCTTAAATTAAATTCACTCAGTGATGTATCACTGATAGAAAAATTAGATGAAGCAGCCTTGGCAGGAGTAGAAATAAAAATGATCATCAGAGGGATCTGTTGTATGTATACCGAAAGTAAAAAGCATAAGATCCCCATTCAGGCAATCAGTATTATTGATGAATACCTCGAACATTCAAGGGTAATGATCTTTTATAATGGAGGAAACGAAAAAGTGTATATTTCTTCTGCAGATTGGATGGTTCGCAATATTGATCACCGCATTGAAGTTGCCTGCCCTATACTAGAAAAAGAAATACAGCAGGAATTAAAAACTATGATGGATATTCAATTGCATGACAACATCAAATCACGAATAATAGATAATGAGCTGAGCAATCAATATATAAATCCCAGAAATACCAAAAAAATTCGTTCACAGGTGGAAACTTATTATTATTTGTATAGAAAATAGTTATCCGACTGATACATTTGCAACATTGTTTTTTTTCTTTATCGAAAAATATTTTTCTTAGTTCATTTATTTTTTTCTTCAGAAATGTGAATGAATTAAACGAATTTTGATTTACAGAATGAAATAATTTAACTTAAATTAAAATTTACCTTTTGAAACTGGCAGCTATTGATATTGGTAGTAATGCGGCTCGGCTTTTAATTACGGAAGTAACACAAATTGATGAGGCCAAACCGGTATTTACAAAAATGAATCTTTTCCGTGTTCCATTAAGGCTTGGTTTTGATGTGTTTGAAAACAACTACATTTCAGAAAAAAGACAGGATATGCTGATGCAGACAATGATAGCATACCAACATTTAATGAAAGCATATCAGGTGGATGCAGTTAAAGCCTGTGCAACAAGTGCCATGCGAGATGCAAAAAATGCATCAGAAATAATTGACCGGGTAAAACAACAAACAGGAATTGAAATTGAAGTTATTTCTGGCGACATGGAAGCAAATCTTGTTTATGAAAATCATGTTGCAGAAAATATGGATAAGGACCACAGTTATTTATATATCGATGTGGGAGGCGGAAGCACCGAATTGTCTTTTTTCAGTAATGGTATTTTGGTTTTTAAGAAGTCTTACAACATCGGCACTATCCGTTTATTAAAAAATAAAGTTTCAGAAGATGAATGGGATATTCTCAAAGAAGAGATAAAATCTTTTACAAAAGGACACAAGGAAGTGGTGGCTATCGGCAGTGGTGGCAATATCAATAAAATATTTTCTTTAAGTAAGCGTAAAGAAGGCAAACCTATTCCACTCGATTTGTTAAGGGATTATTACCGCGAGTTGGAAGCCGTTCCACTTGAAGAACGGATCACAAAATACGGTTTAAGAGAAGATCGTGCTGACGTGATCGTTCCTGCCCTGCTGATTTATATCAATATCATGCGGTGGTCAAACGCTGAGGATATCTATATACCAAAGATCGGGTTGGTTGATGGACTGATACAGCATTTATGGGAAGAGATGAAAGGAGGACTGACAGCTGTTAGCACTTAGCTATAAGCTTTTAGCACGAATGATTATGCATGGTTTTTTATAAAATTGTGGCATCCCAATGAATGACTAATGGCTAACAGCTTATAGCTATTCCCTTTTTCCCTACATTTACATACCCAAGCGAACGCTTCAGGACTTGTTTTTTTCTAATGCAGAGCCATCTCCCTACTTCGCTGTTTACAAAACAATAAACTTATTTTATGTCAGTAAATAAAGAAATAAAAAAGACCACTACCAATACATTACAAAAGATGAAAACAAGCGGAGAAAAGATCTCCATGATAACAGCTTATGATTATTCTTTTGCAAAAATATTTGATGCATCCGGTATTGAAATTATTTTAGTTGGAGATAGTGCCAGTAATGTAATGGCTGGACATGAAACCACACTGCCTATTACATTGGATCAAATGATTTACCATGCTCAAAGTGTAGTAAGGGGTATTGAAAGATGCCTGGTTGTTGTTGATATGCCTTTTGGATCTTACCAGGGAAATTCAAAAGAAGCATTGAACTCAGCTATACGTATCATGAAAGAAACAGGTGGACATTCTGTAAAACTGGAAGGAGGTGAAGAAGTGGTAGAATCTGTAAAAAGGATCGTAGGTACGGGTATTCCTGTAATGGGTCATCTTGGTTTAACGCCTCAAAGCATATACAAATTTGGCACGTACAATGTTAGGGCCAAAGAAGAATTAGAAGCTGAAAAATTGAAAAAAGATGCAATCCTGCTTCAGGAAGCAGGATGTTTTGCCATTGTGCTTGAAAAAATTCCGGCTACCCTTGCCAAGGTGGTTTCTGAAAGTTTACACATACCAACCATTGGAATTGGAGCTGGTGGAAATTGCGATGGACAGGTTTTAGTTATGCATGATATGCTTGGAATCAACACAGAATTTAAACCCAGGTTTTTGCGACAATACCTCAATCTGCATGAACAAATAACAACGGCAGTACAACATTATATCTCTGATGTGAAAAGCAGCGATTTTCCAAATGACAAAGAACAGTATTGAGGATATATTGGAAAACATATACCGGTTTCAGAAAAATAATCAAAATCATTTATCAATTCAATGGCATCAGTTCATTCATCTATTCGCTAACTTGCATTGCATTTATTAATTTAAAAGACAAAACTCATGGATTTTTTGAAATCATTGAATATTAATCTGCAAAACCCCGGCGTTTCAACAGGATCAAACTGGATAAAATCAACAGGTGAAAAAATTACATCCTATTCACCGGTTGATGGGAAAATAATAGGTTCCGTAACTTCTGCAGATTTGACTGCGTACAATATTGTTATAAAAAAAGCAGAACAGGCTTTTGTTGAATGGCGTCAATGGCCGGCACCGAAACGTGGAGAAATTGTTCGCCAGATAGGCGAAGCATTACGAGCAAATAAATCATCCTTAGGCAAGCTGGTTAGTTATGAAATGGGCAAAAGCTTACAGGAAGGCATGGGCGAAGTTCAGGAAATGATTGATATCTGCGATTTTGCTGTTGGACTTTCACGCCAGTTGCACGGCCTGACCATGCACAGTGAACGCCCCGGCCACCGCATGTATGAGCAATATCATCCGCTTGGTTTGGTTGGTATCATCTCAGCTTTTAATTTTCCTGTGGCTGTATGGAGCTGGAATAGTATGCTGGCTTGGGTTTGTGGGGATGTGTCGATATGGAAGCCAAGTGAGAAAACACCACTTTGTGGAATTGCATGCCAAAAGATTATTCAGGCAGTTTTTAAAAAAAATCAGGTACCTGAAGGCGTTAGTTGTTTAATTACGGGTGGAAGAGAAGTTGGAGAATGGATGAGCAGTGATATAAGAATCCCATTGTTGTCTGCAACAGGAAGTACCCGTATGGGGAAATCAGTTGCTGCAGCAGTTGGCCAGAGGCTGGGAAGAAGTTTACTCGAACTGGGAGGAAACAATGCCATCATTATTTCTAAGGAAGCTGACCTTGGTATAGCTTTGACCGCAGCAGTTTTCGGAGCTGTGGGAACTGCAGGGCAACGTTGTACTTCAACCCGGAGACTTATTATTCATGAAAAAGTATACAATAAATTCAAAGAAAGCCTTGTTAATGCTTACAGACAATTGAAAATTGGTAATCCGCTGAATGAAAAAAACCATGTAGGGCCATTGATCGATAAAGATGCTGTTAAAATGTACTTGCATGCCATTGAAAAATGTAATGAAGAAGGTGGAAAATTTATTGTAGAAGGAGGCGTATTAAAAGGGAAAGCTTATGAAAGCGGTTGTTATGTTAAACCTTGTATAGCAGAAGTAAAAAATGATTATGCTATTGTTCAACATGAAACATTTGCCCCCATTTTATACCTGATGAAATATAAAACACCGGATGAAGCCATTGCTTTTCAAAATGCTGTTCCACAGGGTTTGTCTTCAGCTATCATGACAAATAATCTAAGGGAAGCAGAACATTTCTTATCACAGGCAGGAAGCGATTGCGGAATTGCAAATGTTAATATCGGAACATCCGGTGCTGAGATCGGAGGAGCATTTGGTGGTGAAAAAGAAACCGGTGGTGGCCGTGAAAGCGGAAGTGATGCATGGAAAGTATATATGCGCAGGCAGACAAATACAATAAATTATACAGACAAACTGCCATTGGCACAGGGTATAAAATTTGACCTATAAAGTTTAGCTAAAATTCAACTCGATTAAATAAAAATTATTGAATGTTGTTATTTTTGCTGGTATAACTCTGAAAATAATGTCGAAACATTTCTTAGGTTCTATTGTAATATTATTGTTATTCACTTTTAATACATCTGCTCAAAATAACATTGGCAAAAAAGACAAAGTAAAAATTCCTCAAAACTGGTACCAACTCGAATTGTCTAAATCAGGTTATCACGGGATAAGCCTCGATAAAGCATATGCCCTTCTTAAATCTAAAAACCTCATATCCAAACGTATTATCGTTGCTGTAATTGATACAGGAATTGATACACTACATGAAGATATTAAGCCCGTTTTGTGGACAAATCCGAAAGAAATTCCCGGTAATGGTATTGATGATGATCATAACGGGTATGTTGATGATATGCATGGCTGGAATTTTTTAGGAGGTAAGGATGGGCGCAATCTTAAAGAAGAAAGTTATGAAGCTGCCAGGATATACTACGGATTAAAATCAAAATGGGAAGATAATTCAATTGATATAAATCAATTATCTGCGAACGACCAATTTGAATATCAAACATATAATAAATCAAAAGCATGGTTGTTTAATGAAATTGACTTTGAAGAGATCGCAGCAATAAAGACCATACTTCCAAAATTAAATGCCGGTGACTCAATCATAAAACTTGACCTCGGAAAAAATGAATACCCTGCTTCTGATTTGAAAGATTATTCAAGCAGTTATTTATTTGCACGTATAGCCAAGAATATTTTTTTAGAAATAGCGAGTGAGAATAACAACTTTGATATAACGAATAAGGATGTATTGGAAAATCTGCAGGCAAAAGTAAGAAAAGCTGATGCAGCAACCACCCTACCCCGCCCTTTTAGAAAAGAGATCATTGGGGATGACGAAAAAAATATCAATGACCGCAACTATGGCAACAATGATATTATGGCCGATTTCTCTTTTCACGGAACACATTGTTCAGGCATCATAGCGGCAGCAAGAAATAATAGTAAAGGAATAAATGGAATTGCAGAAAATGTACAGATCATGATGCTGCGTGCCATACCGGATGGAGATGAGTATGATAAAGATATTGCTCTAGCAATTCGCTATGCCGTAGATAATGGTGCAAAGATCATCAACATGAGTTTTGGTAAAGATTTTTCGTTGCAAAAACAATGGGTTGATGACGCCTTCAGATATGCTGAAAATAAAGGAGTTTTATTGGTTCATGCAGCGGGTAACGATGCTAAAAATATTGACACCGCCACTAGATTTCCAAACCCAGTGTATAAAGATGGAAAAGGAAGGTCCGGAAACATAATAACCGTTGGAGCTAGTGGTAATATAGATGAAGGTGGTATCACTGCTTTTTTTAGCAATTATGGAAAATCAGAAGTGGATGTTTTTGCACCGGGTGTAGGCATATATTCAACAATTCCCGGTGGAAATACTTACGGCAATGCCAGTGGTACCAGCATGGCTTGCCCGGTTGTGAGCGGCGTTGCTGCTTTACTATTAAGTTACTATCCAAAACTTTCACCTCAACAGGTAAAGTATATCATTGAAAAATCTGCAATAATACCCGTAGAAAAAGTAAATATCCCTGCAACCGATACTAAGGTTTACCTGAACGAAATATCTAAAACGGGTGGAATCGTAAATGCATACGAAGCACTAAAATTAGCAGGAATCATTGAATTTGAAAAAGAAAAAACAGTTTTGCCAAATCCTAAAATGAAAAAGATAAAAATAGATTAAAATATAATTTTGCTATTATCATCTTTTCGCAGAACTTAATTATTTAGTGTTTATTTTTATGCAAAACTTTTTATCATGCCTAAACCGGTAGAAGGAACCTTTCCTCCTTATTTCAAAAATTATATTGATCTGGTTACTGAAGATAACCTGAGGGATGCTTTAAAAAATCAGCAGAAAGAAATCAATGATTTTTTTATTTCGATTCCTGAAGCGAAATCTAATGATCCTTATGCACCCGGTAAATGGACGTTAAAAGAATTGCTGCAACATATAATTGATACGGAGCGTATATTAAATTACAGGGCACTAGCCTTTGCCAGAAAAGATATCAATTCCCTTCCCGGATTTGATGAAAATGAATACGCTGCAAATTCACATGCAAATGGAAGAAAATGGAAAGACCTTTGTGATGAATTGATTGCTGTTAGAATATCTACCGAAATATTATTCAATAGTTTTTCTGATGAAGTATATCATTCTTCGGGGTTGGCTAATAATAAACCGGTTACCGTTTTGGCATTGGGTTTTGTAATTGCAGGCCATTTCAATCACCATAAAAAGATTGTGGAAGAAAGATATTTGTAAAGTAAGGTTGAGGTTAAGGTTGAGGTTGAGGTTGAGGTTGAGGTTAAGTGGAAAGACGCTGTAAACCTCAACCTTTGCCTTGATAATTCACTTACTAATTCGGAGTGTTCTGTTGCATATTCTGCATATTCTCGGATTCTCCTTTCATATTCTTACGCTTAAACAAAGTCGCATCAAATTTTCCAAAACGCCAGCTAAAATTTAATCTGAGAACCTGCGGATCTCTTCGACGGGAATTATCCTGGACAAAAAATATTGATTCAGCATGTGTTTCATACTTTTTAGTTCTGAAAATATCACTAAACTGAAGCGTTAATGATGCTGCATTATTTTTAAGAAATTCTTTTTTGATGGCAATATCAGCACTATAAATTGGTTTAATATAGCCCTGCGAAAATGGTTGAGAACCACCCCCATACATCATGCCACCACCTCCTCCTCCTCTGCCACTATTTAATGGCACAATGGTTTTTGACTGGTAATCACCGGTAAACTGAATGGAAAAATTCTTCGGAAGTTTAAAACTGTTATTCATTTTTGCAAACCAGCTAAATTGACTGTTGTCAGTACTTCCGGCTAAATTACTTGCCTCAATTGTTGAATTAAAAAGATTGACATTCAATATCAGATCCCACCATTTTGCTATTTTATTTTTACCCGTAAGTTCCAATCCATAAGTATAACTTCTGCTGGCATTTGCATAACTGGTAAATATGATACTGTCTGATTTTGAAGGATCCGGATTTACATCTTTGTATTGATATCTTGTTATTAAATCGGTTGTATAACGGCCATACATGCTTACTAACAGAGAATTACTTTTATTATTTTGGGTTTGATATACCAATTCAAGCAAGTTTGTAAATTCAGGAACCAGATCGGGATTTCCAACCGTTAAATTCAATGAATCTGAGTAATCAATAAAGGGTATCAATTGAAAAAAATTAGGCCTGTTGATCTTTCTGGAATAATTCAATTGAAGGTCTGAACGTTTTCCGATTTTTTGTGAAAGAAAAAGACTTGGAAAAAGGCTTAACGGATATTGATTGGAAAATTGCTGGTTCTTTGTGCTAAGTTCACCAACATAACGGGAACTTTCTACACGCAATCCAAGTTGAAAACTGAAATTCTTTATTTGTTGCGAATAGGTTGTATAAGCAGCATAAACTGCATCATCATATTTATATTTCACATTCAAAGAAGGGATATAAATATAGATCCCATTGTTATTCCTGATAAAATTATCATTATTACTATTATAATTTCGTAATGCCATTCGAATCCCCATTTCCATTTTTTTTGTTTGGCTGATTGGGTTAACAAAATCAGTCTGGGCAGTAACATATTTAGTGGTTCCCCCACCTGAAGATCTTTCCGCATTGATTCCGACAGGATCATTATTAACATCATAATATTGAGTACTGTAATCAGAAGTATTAAAATTATTACTGTAATTATAATTTATATCAGCAGTTAGTTCCTTTCCTGCTTTAGCAAAATTGTGTTTGAAACTTATGCTGGTTCCGAAATTCTTATAATCGCTTTTAGACATGAGTTCTCTCAACCCGGTTTCAATGATAATATCAGTTGGTTTGATCGTATCTCTGTAGATATTGATGAGGTCAGTATTTTTGAATTGCCCTCGTACCATATTTCCTCCAACTGTTAATGTATTTCTGTTGTCAATAAAATAATCAAGGCCTAATCTTCCAAAAGAGAAATATCCTTGTCCAATTGGATTGTTTGCCTGAACTAAATGAGCCGTATTATTACCTAAGAAATCAGTTCTGGCTGTGTTTACCGTACTGATTGATTTTCGCATATTTACATTAGCAGATGCAAAAAGATTTATTTTATTTTGCCTGATATTTATTTCACCACCAATTCCGGCTCTGGCTCTGGAATCAAAATTTGAACGAATATTTCCGTTGTATCCTGTTTTACGGTTCTTTTTCAGAACGATATTCAGGATTCCGGCACCACCGCCACTGGCGTCATATTTAGCCGAAGGATTGGTCATGATCTCTACAGTTGCGATTTGGTCAGCGGGTATCTGTTCCAGCGATAAAGTTGTTGGCCTTCCATCAACGAATATCTGTGGTGGAGCATTTCGTAATGAAACATTTCCATCAATATCTATATTAACCGATGGCACATTTTTCATGACATCCAACGCTGTTCCACCTGTACTGGTAATGTCTTTTTCAACATTGTAAACTTTTTTATCCAGATAAAGCTGCAACAATGGTTTAGTAGCATTTACGGTAACATTCTGCAGTTGCTTTGAATCTGTAAATAGTTTGATATTTCCCAGGTCTTTATCACTCATGCTGAGTAAATTAGAAACATCCATATTTTTAGCAGCATTCGCGTCGGGGATAAAAGATTGTTTCTCTTCATAAAGTTTGAAACCTAGTGCGCTTATCCGTAATCGGAAACTACCCATAACCGGTAAATTTTCAATGCTAAAATCCCCTTTTTTATCTGATAATTTTATCGCCAAAACAACATCTCTTTTCTTCTTGATTACCGTATCCATTTTATTTTGAATAAGCTGTATAGATGCTCCATCAATCGGTTTGCCGTTTTCATCAAATATTTTTCCATAAAAACGGCCCGTATTCATATTTTGGTTTCCTGACTTATTTCTGTCATTACCATTAACCTGGGCAAAAATTTTATTTGCGAAAATGTTTAATATCAATAATATGAATAGAACTATTTTAATTTTCATAAGTTTTTTTAAATATCAGGCCTTTCTGGTTGGATATTTTGATGTCAATTAATAAAAAAAAGTGAAACACAGGTTATAATGCCGCAAAGAAACCCTATTAAAGCACTGGCCGTTATAAAGTAACTGATCTCATTTTTCATATTCTTATGCAAAATCTCTTTTACCGATTGCATTGATAAGGCATTGATTTTATCTGAAACGATGCTATTTAATTTAATTTCTTTTTTTAATTCACTCGAATAGTTCTTTATCACTGTTGGTAACAGGTGGTCAATTTCACTTAAAAATGCTGCTTTAAACTGGCCCATGGTTTTATCTCCAATGAATTGTGCCAGTATTGGAAATACTGTTTTTAATTTTTCTTTCAAAAAATGGTCAATATGAACTTCAATTTCGGGTCGTAATTTTTCAAGTAAAGTCGGGTTGGCAAGTTTTTCGTCCAGACCTTTATATGCTTCAAAAGCTGATTGAATGTCGTTGCCAATTTTTTCTGCAAGATACCCTTGCTTTGAAGGGATTACCCCTTGAAGCCTGATTCCGGCAAAATTTATTGGTTTTATTGGCCAGAACAATATTTTTATCATTGTCCATGAAATAAACCACCCGGTAAAAGTTGAAAAAAAGAGTATGACCAGAAAGGCTACAGAATCCATGAATGAAATTTAGGTTGCAAAAGTAGGCTAATAATACAGCTATTCAAATTCTTACGAGTCATATAATAAATTCAAAAATGTTAGTGAAACTACTTTATGAAGCATTTGTATTTCACATATTTATGATACACTTTTAAATTATTTTCTGTTTTCTTTTTCAAACTATAATTTTGTATGAGCGCAGTTTTTATCTACTTTTGCAGCACAACAAAGAACGGTAGTCGTAGCTCAGTTGGTTAGAGCATCAGATTGTGATTCTGAGGGTCGGGGGTTCGAGCCCCCTCGATTACCCTAAAATCTTCCGGAAAATTGCCTCCGGAAGATTTTTTTGTCTCAAATTTACCTTTCATCCATATTGATTTCCCTAAACATCGTTTAACAAAACATTATTGCAAATAATGCGTTATCTCTTAACGCCCACAGGCTATTTTACGTATTTTTACAACATGCAAAAAATTGCAACATTTATGATGAGCAAAAAATTTATTCCGGTAGCAATATTACTGATAGCAACCAGTTCCTTTTTCGCATTTCAATCGCAGGGTAAGACCGATAGTGATGACAATCCAAAAAACAGGTATGCTAAAGTTTTAAGAAATGTAGGTGTTTTATTAGAAGATGGACATTACAGTCCTAAGAAAATAGATGATGTATTCAGCAAATCCGTTCTAAAAAAGTTTACAGAAGACCTGGATGGTGAAAAAAATATTTTTCTATTAAGCGATATCCAGAGTTTTAAGAAATTTGAGTCAAAAATTGATGACGAGATACATAGCAATGGAAATGGCAATGAATTGGAATCTTTTTATGCGATCAATGAAGTTTATTTAAAGAGATTAAATGAAGTATCCGTTTTTTATATCGATATCTTATCAAAACCATTTGATTTTACAAAAACAGAAACTATTACAATGGATCCTGAAAAAATTGATTTCCCAAAAAGTGAAGTAGAAAGAATGGAAACATGGCGAAAAAGATTAAAATTCAATGTTCTTGGAAAATATATTGATCTTTTAGAAGAGAGAGAAAAGAATAAGGGTAAAAAAGATTTTATCGTTAAAGCTGATTCTACACTTGAAAGGGAAGCAAGGGATCAGGCCAGGAAACAAATTGAAAGATATTATTCTACTAAAAAAAGCAGGGAAACGATTGATGAAAATTTTAGCACGTTTATAAATGCAATTACCGGTACAATGGATCCGCACAGTACTTATTTTCCTCCTATTGACCTGAGATCATTTAACGAATCAATGAGTGGACGGTTTTTTGGAATTGGTGCACAACTTAAAGAAGATGATGGAAAAATTAAGATTTCAAGCCTTATCAGTGGTGGCCCTGCCTGGAAAAGCGGTGAACTGAAAGAAAATGATGAAATAATAAAAGTTGGCCAGGGAACAGATGAACCCGTTGATGTAACCGGATATGCAGTAACTGATGCAGTAAAATTAATTCGTGGCTCACAAAAAGGTTCAGAAGTTCGTCTTACAGTTAAGCGTATGGATGGTACTATTAAAGTGATCATTTTACAAAGGGACGATATTAAACTTGAAGATACTTTTGCTAAATCTGCTATAATTAATGGCGAAAATAAGATCGGTTATATTTATTTGCCAGAGTTTTATGCTGATTTTGAACGTCCAAAAGGACCACGTTGTGCCGCAGATGTTGCAAAAGAAATTGATAAATTGAAAGCTGAAAAAGTAGATGGCATTATCTTAGATCTTCGTGGCAATGGTGGTGGCTCTTTATACGACGTAGTACAAATGGCCGGATTATTTATTGAAGAAGGCCCGATATGTATGGTAAAAGGCAGGGATGAAAAAGCAACTGTGTTACCTGACAGGGATAAAACTGTTCAATATGACGGGCCACTTGCAGTTATGGTAGATGAAACAAGTGCATCCGCATCTGAAATATTTGCAGCTGCTATGCAAGATTATAAAAGAGGTATCGTAATCGGCAGTACTTCTACTTATGGTAAAGGAACTGTTCAGCGCAATATCTCTTTAATTCCTGAAAGTGAAAATCCATTATTTTCTGAGAGTAAACCTGAAGAACTTGGATCTGTAAAATTGACCTTACAAAAATTTTACCGTATCAACGGCGGTGCTACTCAGTTAAAGGGTGTAACTCCTGATATTGTTCTTCCTGATAGAATGGAGTATTTAAAATTCAGGGAAAAAGATAATCCCAATTCGCTTAGTTGGGATAAAATTCCAACTGCAGAATATAAAACATGGATTAGTAACTACAGCATATCTACCCTGTTAACTAATACCATAAATGAGGTTAATCAAAATACAACTTTTAGCAAACTGAAAACCAATGTTGTGTTACTGGAGAAGTATATTGAAAGGGATTATTCACTCAATATAACTAAATACAAAGACGAACAAAAAGAATTAAAAGATTTGGTTAAACAGATCGAAACATTGTACAAATTACCCAATCCAATGACAATGAAAAACTTGTCATCCGATACGTTGGCTATCAATGCTGATAAAGATAAAATTGATAAGAACAAGCAATGGCTTAAGGTTAGGAGTGATGATATTTATATAGATCAGTCTGTAAAAGTGCTGAATAAAATAATAACTCAGAATAATCTGGCGAAAACAAATTGATTTTTTTTCATAAATATACCGGGCAGTACAAATTATTGTACTGCTTTTTTTATTTGCTTTGATAAATAGCATTAATTTGCTGAAATAAATTTTTTATACATGAAGAAAATAAATGTAAAAAAGTTGCTTCCGCACTTAATAGCTTTAGTGGTTTTTGTGATCGTTTCCATTGTATACTGCAAACCTGCTCTGGAAGGTAAAGTACTGAATCAGCATGATACGCAAGGCTGGAAAGGAACCGCACAGCAATCATTTGAAGTAAAAGAGAAAACAGGTCAATTCCCTTTATGGACAAATAGTATGTTTGGAGGGATGCCCGCATATCAGATTGCCGGTGAACCCAATACCAATATTGCCAAACCACTTAATTTTTTTACTGAGATCCTTTCTTTGGGATTACCCCAGCCCTCCGTTTTTTTCTTCCTTGCCTGTTTATGTTTTTATTTACTTTGTATTGTTGCCGGTGCAAATGTTTGGGTAAGTATGTTAGGGGCATTGTCTTATGCTTATGCTACTTATAATCCTGTGATCATTGTTGCAGGGCATAATACAAAAATGCTGGCAATGGCTTACGCACCTGCAGTTTTAGCCGGTATGCTTTTAATTTTTCAAAAAAAATACATTGCAGGCTTTGCCCTGACTGCATTATTTTCTTACATCTTCATCTCTCAAAACCACTTACAGATCGTTTATTATACATTAATTATTGCAGCTTGTTTAGTGATCGCTTTCATTATTAAGTCAATAAAGGAAGGCGAATTAGTACATGCTTTAAAAGCTGCCACACTATCGCTTTTCGCCGGCGTTATCGGATTAGCAGCATGTGCCGTAACCATTTTGCCAACGTATGAATACGCTAAAGAAACTATGCGGGGCGGTGTGTCGCAACTTACTTTAAACAAAGATGATAAGACCAATAAAACCAAAGGCGGATTAGATAAAGATTATGCTTTCAGGTGGAGTATGGGGAAAATGGAGACTTTTACTTTCTTAGTGCCCGGATTGTATGGTGGAAGCAATGGTGGTAACGAACATGACGCTTCAGCAAAAATGGTTGCAAAACTAACTGAGTTAGGCGTACCGGAGGAAAATGCAATGGGCATGACAAACGGATATTCATACTGGGGAAGTATGAGCAGCCTCAGTGAAACGACCAGTGGCCCTTCGTACCTGGGAGCCGTTATTTGTTTCCTGTTCATTTTTGGAATTATTTATCTTAAAAGCTGGCATAAATGGTGGATCATTGCCGCTAGCCTTATTGGTATTGTATTAGCATGGGGAAGTAATTTTCAGGCATTTAATTATTTCATGTTAGACTATTTGCCTTTTTACAGCAAATTCAGGGCACCGAGTATGGCTATGGTTATACCACAATTATGTATCCCGTTACTAGCAGTTATGGCAGTAAGTAAACTTATACAAGAGGAAACAGATTGGGAAAATGCATGGAAGAAACTTCGTTTATCAGTTCTGGTTACTGGTTCGCTTATTGTATTACTCAGTGCATTTTATTTTATGGCTGATTTTACCGGTAAAGGAGATACTCAAATCAAGGATAATTTTAAGCAAAGTATCCTTCAACAGGTGCCTCCCGGGCAACAACCACCTGCTGATATGGTATCACAGGCAAATGAAACCAGCAAAGAATTAATGAGTGCTTTAAGGCAGGATCGTAAAAGCCAGATGGGAGCTGACCTCTTCCGTAGTATCATTTTTATTTTATTGGCAGTATTCTTACTGGGATTGTTTGTAAAAAAGAAGATCAATGCCATGGTTTTATCTGTATCATTAATTGTTTTATCCTTATTTGACCTGATTGGGGTTGATAAAAGATATCTGGATTTCGAAAAATTCAGGGAACCTGAAGAGGTAAGCGATTTTTTTACGCCCTCTCCTGCTGATCTTCAGATCTTACAAGATCCTGATCATGCCAATTTCAGGGTATTTAATCAATCTCCGAATTTTACCAATGAATCTCTTACCTCGTATCATCACAATTCTGTAGGTGGATATTCACCGGCAAAATTAGGTTTGTACCAGGATCTGATCGAACATCAGCTTGGTAAAGGGAATATGCAGGTTTTCAACATGCTGAATACAAAATACTTTTTGACGCAGGACCAATCCGGCAAACAATCAGCACAATTGAATCCCGGGGCTTTTGGTACCTGTTGGTTGGTGAAAGGTATCAGGTTTGTAAATTCTCCCAATGAGGAAATGCTTGCTTTGGATAACACCAATTTAAGAGATACTGCCGTAGTTTCAACATCTTTTCAAAAGAGTATCAAACAAAATCCTCAATATGATTCCACTGCCATTTTACAACTGAAACAAAGGCAAAATGATGCGATTACTTATAGCTTTAAAGCTGCATCACCTCAGTTTGCTGTCTTCAGCGAAGTGTATTATTCTGCAGGATGGAACGCATATCTTGATGGAAATAAAACGGATTATGTAAAAACAAATTATGTTTTAAGGGGTATGTATTTACCGGCAGGAAGCCATACGATCGATTTTAAATTTGAACCTGTTTCCTTCCAAACCGGCAGAACAATTACGATCTGGAGTACGGTCTTAATATACCTTGCAATCGTTTTATCGATTGTATTATATATTAGAAAGAAAGAATGAATGAATGAATGACCACGCATCAAGTTGCGAGGAATCTAAAAACAAAAAATAAATTGCCACAGATTCACAGATTTAATAGAATCAAAAAATATAATCAACGAACCTGCCTATCGGCAGATAGGTCTGTGGCAAATGATATATCATTCACTCCACTGCAAAGCTGCGAGGAATTCTTTTTATTAAAAGGTAATTATATACGGGATTTGTCATGTTGAAATGGTCTTTTTAGAAGTTGTTACAGGAAGAATATACAACTCGCTTTTAAAAAATAAATCCGAATGAAATAAATTATGGATCAATATACACTGACTACAAAAGATACCCTTGAGAAAAGGTTTAAAATGTCTACTGATGGCGTTTACTTTGCACATCAGCCTATTTACGGGTATCGTACATCAAAAGGTTCTACCAGTTGTATAGCAAGATATATGGTTACCAGGTCAGTGTTAAATGCAATAAATAAGTATGATTTTAAATCATTTGTAGACATAGGCGGAGCAGAAGGTTATACGGCAAACCTGGTAAATAAACTATTTAATGTACCGGTAAAGTCAACAGATCTGTCGGAGAATGCCTGTGAAATGGCAAAAAAAATATTTAATATTGATGCTATTCCTGCTGATATTCATCAGTTGCCGTTTCAGGATAACGAATTTGAACTTACCCTTTGCAGTGAAACGATCGAGCATGTAACCGATTTTAAATTGGCCATAACTGAATTATTACGAATTACTAAAAATGTTCTGATCATTACTGTTCCGCATGAAACAAAAGAGATCGTTGCTTATAATATTAAACACAATATCCCTCATGCACATATCCACTACTTCGACTATACTTCACTTGACTATTTGAAAGAGTTGGGTTATACTTTGAAATATGAAAAAACATTATCACCCCTGTTGATCGTGCCACGTGTCATTGCTGAAGGATTTAAAAAATCAGAATCAAAATTACATTTCAAAATATATAATTTTTTTACCCCTCTTTTCAAAAAGATATTTGGAATTGGAACAGCTAATTGGTTGACAGATCTGGATAGCAATATGACAAAAATATTCGGCTTGTATGATGGGTTGACATTTATTATTGAAAAAAATGTCCCTTTGAAAAAAGGAAACCCATCTTTAATAAAGGCTGCTGATTTTACCGGTATTGTAGTGGAAGAGTATAAACTTAAATAATTCCGGTTTTCGTGATGGCAATATTGTAACCGGTAAACAATGCAAACCAAATGATGTTTTCAAACGCTTTGCCATAACCCAATTTTTGATAACAATATATTTTTTGAATTCAAGCAGACCCATTGACCAATCGAACAAATATAGCAGCACTGGTTTCTTACAAGTTTTTACCTCCAAAAATGGGCGGACAAAAAGGGATCGCTTTCTTCTATGATTACTTATCAAAGTACATCAATATTACCTGTGTTACCACCAGATCAAATGATATCAGTGCCGTTTCTGATTATACCGTTTTAAATATTTTAAGCAATAGCATCCTCAGATATATCAATGTTTTCTATTTTTTTGCACTGCGAAAAATAATACTTGAAAAAAAACTCACCCACCTGATCATCGAACACCCCTATTATGGTTGGTTAGGATTATTATTGAAATGGTTTTGCAAAGTGAAACTGATCGTACATTCTCATAATATTGAATCGGTCAGGTTTAAAAGTACCGGCAGATGGTGGTGGCGTATTTTATGGCAATATGAAAAATTTGTACATCAAAAAGCAGATTACAATTATTTTATTCATGCCGATGACAGAAATTTTGCAATAACAAATTATAAACTGGATCCGGAAAAATGTGCAACCATAACATACGGATTTGAATTACAAAACCCTCCTGTACCGGAAGAAAAAGCGCAGGCTAAAAATGCATTGTGCAAACTTCACCAGGTAGATAGCGATACGAATTTGTTGCTTTTTAACGGCACGCTTGATTACAAACCAAACCAGGATGCTTTAAATATCATTTTACTGGAGATCAATCCTATCCTTCTAGCTGATAATAATTTCAAATATAAGATCATTATCTGCGGAAGGGGTTTGCCATCAAAGTATGATGATCTGAAAAACTATGCTTCAAAAAATATCATATATGCAGGGTTTGTGGATGATATTAATATCTATTTTAAAGGTGCCGATATTTTTATTAACCCTGTAACCGATGGTGGAGGCATAAAAACAAAAGTGGTGGAAGCATTGGGATACGATCTTTCAGTAGTTAGCACTTACAGTGGTGCAACAGGTATCCCTGTTGTAATTACCGGTGGCAAAATGAAACTTACTGCAGATAAAGACTGGAGTGATTTTGCAAGAAATATCATTCATACAGATACCGGCTTAAAAATACCTTCCATTTATTTTGATCATTTTTATTGGGGAAACATTGCGAAAAAAGCTGCAAATTTTATTTCAATTCATGTCTTATAGGCATCCTGAATCCGTCTTGTAAAGCTTTTAATAATCTTGCTTTCCTTACCTTATCGAATTTCAAATAAAAAAAAGTCCTGGACAGCAACGTATAGAATAAAGAAAAATATTTTCGAAAGCCTTTATAATTTTTTTTAATGAAATAAATTTTATTTCTATTTGAGTAGTAGATATAAAACAGGGAATTATCTCCGCCACTTGATGAGGATACTTTGTGAAGTACTGTTAAAGAAGATTCATAATAAAGTTTAAACCCCTTCTTACAAGCCCGGTATACAAAATCTGTATCATCACAATACGCAAAATAACTTTCGTCCATGAAACCAATGCTGTCAAATACTTCCTTTTTTATGAACATAAAACAGGAAGGAGCATAAGTGATATGTTTTGAAATATCTAATTTTTCTTTATGTTCATTGTTTTCATTATAATGAACTCCTAATGCCCTCCAGTTATCCATGTATCCACCGGCTGTCCATATTTTTCTAGTATCATAATATAAAATCTTTGGCACAACAATCTTTTCATTTAAAGAAGTTGCGACAGAGAGCAAATTACTTAGAAAATAATCCTGCTCTATTTCTATATCATTATTGAGTAAAATAACTCCCGTACAACCATCGGCCAGGGATTCTTTTATACCCCAATTATTTCCTGCTGCTACTCCAATATTGCCACCTGTGTTGATATGTTTATATGAACTGACTTTATAATGATCAAATAAGTTCGTTAACAACTGATCAGTTTTTTTATTAGCCGAATTATCAATTAGATACAGTATGTAATCTGTATATTTCTGAAAAGAAATACTCTTAAGAAATCCTTCCAATACATCGTCACTATTATATAAAACAGTTACCAGCCCTATCATAGCCATATTGATTTTACTTCATTAAACCTTTTGCTTTTAATTCCTCTAACGAATGGGTATACTTACTTTCGCCTATTTGTTGAATATTAACCC
>JANOPU010000299.1:0-14962 GCA_031422055.1 Ferruginibacter sp. | reverse complement strand
AAAACGTCGTCGAACGTCAGGCCTTCACCGAAAAATTTGTTGGAATTAGCGTTAGCTGAGGGGTTAATTATTGTTGCCATAGGCGAAGGTAAGAGGAAAATTTGAAAAGAGAAATTTTCTAGCGGTTGGTAACTTTTTCCGCAGATAAGCGCAGATGGAATAACGCAGATTCTCACAGATTTGTAAATTAGGTAAAAGAGATCATCTTATATCTGCGGTATTCAATCTGCGGGCGACTATTCAAGATAGTCTATACATTTTTCCCGGCAGGGAAAGTATAACAGCCTGCATTTCCAGCATCAATAACGCCTGGGCTGCTGCACTGCTGCTGAGGTTGCTTTTCAGGTAGAGTTCATCAATGGCAACAGTTTCTTTCTCCTGTAAAATTGCGATTATGATCTTTTCTTCAGGGGTTAATTCTATAAAAAGTTCCCGTTGTTTTTTCCGAACTGCTTTTTCTTTTTCCTTCCAGTTCATTATTTCCAGCAAGTCATCTGCACCCGTAATCAATAAAGCTTTATTATTTTTTATTAAATAATTGCAACCTTCACTTTTATTATCAGTTGTCCTTCCCGGTAAGGCAAATACATCTTTGTTATAACTGTTTGCCAGTTCTGCTGTAATTAGTGAACCTCCTTTTTTTGCAGATTCTATCACTACCAACGCATCACAAATTCCTGCAACGATCCGGTTTCGTTTCGGGAAATTCTGTTTATCCGGATTGGTATTGCTTTTAAATTCAGTTAACAGACCACCCATATCAACCATTTGTTTTGCCAATGATTTGTTTTGTGGAGGATAGATCATATCGAGGCCATGTGCCAGTACACCTATAGTTTGCAAATTATTTTTTAATGCTGCCTTATGTGTGATGGTATCAATTCCAAAAGCAAGTCCGCTAATAATTAAAATATTGTGCTTTGAAAACTCTTCGATCATCTTTTCGCAAATCTGTTTTCCATATTCAGAATTACTTCTTGTTCCTACAATAGAAACGATCTTTGTTTCATTAAGATCTGCACAACCCCGGTAAAATAATAATGCCGGACTGTCGTAACAATTCAATAAACGTTGCGGATAATTTTTGTCTGTAATAAATAAGGGGGTTATTTTATATTTTTCTATAAAAGCAATCTCTGTTTCACAGGTTTTGAAATCATTAAAATGTTTGATGCTGTTGGCTCTGATCGTTCCAATACCTTCGATGTGTTCGAGTTGTTTTTTTGGAGCTTTAAAAACAGCAGCAGCATTGCCATAAATATTAACAAGTGCTTTGGCATGTACATCACCGATATTCGGGATACGGGTAAGGGCTACCTGGTATAACAGATCATTGTTCATAATAGTACGGATGAACAATATTAAGAAAAAAAATGAATAGATAGATACACTAAGGATATTTATAAAACTGATAGTACGGATTAAACAAGACTATAAATATTTGAAGTGCATAAATAATCCGTACATATCTGTATGATCCGCACGATCCGGGTAACTTTCTTAATTGCCTGTAATACTTAATTCTGTTCTCCTGTTCAGTGCTTTACCCTGATCTGTGTTGTTGTCTGCAATGGGTTTAGAAGCCCCAAAGCCTTTATATGCTATACGTTTCGGATCGATACCTTTGCCAGTTAAAAATGCGGTTACTGATTTCGCCCTGTTTACACTCAACAAAAGGTTATCTGATTCCTTACCTACATTATCGGTATAACCGTTTATTTGAATGTTAATAGTCGGATTTTCTGTCAATAGAAAAACTACTTTATTCAATTCGTCTGCAGATGACGGCTTCAATTCATATTTATTAAAATCAAAGAAAATATTTTTCAAAATAATCGATGCTCCGGCTTCAATTGGTTGCAATGGAATGTTTACTACAAGGGGAGAGTCTATTTCATTATTCAAAAGTGAAAAATTATCTGAATAAAATAAATAAGCTTTACGGTTTACATTGAATGCATAATTTTTTCCAACGGGCAGTGTTACCAGGTAATTGCCATCTTCATCTGTTTGTAATTTTGAAATAACTTTTTGATTGGATATATCTGTAAGTTCAACAGCTGATGGTAAACCCTTGTTTGTTTTTTTATCAAATACTCTTCCTTTCACCCAAAGGGTTCTGTATGAACGGATGTCTTCTCTTAATTCAAAGCGATACAGATCCAAACCGCCCCTGGAATCGCTTCTTTCGCTGGCATAATAAGAAGTTTTTCCGTCAGAAGCAACGATCAATGAGCCCTCATCATCAATTGTATTTATTGGATAACCGAGATTTTCCGCTTTACTCCAGGTATCGTCATTTAATTTTCTTGAAAGAAAAAGATCAGTGATACCATAACCCATATGTCCATTGCTGTTATAATAAAGTGTTTGGTTATCTGCGTGTATAAAAGGACAACTTTCATCTGCACTGGTGTTAACATCAGCCCCCAGATTAACAGGCCTTCCCCATTTGCCATTTAACATTCTGTGCGTTACCCAAATATCTCTTCCTCCATATCCTCCTTCCCGGCTGCTTGCAAAATACAGATCTTTTTTATCTGGAGATAAAGATGGAGAAGACTCCCAGTAATCAGTGTTAACAACCGGTCCCATATTTTCCGGCTCTGTCCAGCCGCCATTCTTTGTTTTATATGCAATATACAGGTCACAGCTTCCAAAGCCTTCCGGATAATTACAACCGGTGAAGATCAGCCATTGGCCATCCTGCGATATGTTTTGTGCGCCTTCATTCAGGTTGGTATTGATCTTGCCCCCTACTGGTTTTGCATTACTCCATTGTTCGTTTATGAAATTGCTTTCATAAAAATCTTCATCTTCATTTTGGCGCCTGGTAAATATCATTTTATTCCCATCAATAGTTAAGGAAGGAAAGTATTCCAGTGCAGTATTATTGATGCTGTCACCGAGGTTTTTGGGAGCAAAGATATAATTGCCTGCAGGATGTTTATTTTGATATGCTACCGCAAATTCAAAGACTCTTTTTCTGTAATTACCCGCCTCTATGCTTTGTTTATTCAGTGTTGGATTGCTTAGAAATTCATTGACTGCTGTTAATGCTCTGACAAAATCCCCTGTGCCGGCCAAAGAAATAGCATAGGGGAGGTAATACGTTTTTGAATAAACTGAATCCATGTTAAGGGCAGTTTCAAAATCTTTTACAGAGGCTTGGTAATTTTTAAGATTTGCGTATATTCCTGCACGTGATAGGTAAACATCCACAAATTTGGGATCCAGTTTAAGAGCTTCATTTAAATGGGCGATCGATTCTTTGAATTTCCCTTCCTGTGCCTCTTCATATGCTGTTCCGTAAACCACACCTGCTTTTTTATTTACTTTATCCGGGTCGTACCATTGGGCGGAAGAAATTAGGAATAAGGAATTTAAAATGAGAAATAAGAAAATCGGTTTACAATATTCGTGGATTCTTTTTTTCATTGTGGTATTTGTAGTATGAAGGTAAAGCTAAATAAGAAAAATGGAAGTTAAAATGTGGATTCCGTTCATTGAGTATTGAATATTGATTGTTGAACATTTTCATAATATTCAATACTCATTGTTCAGTATTCAATATTCATTTCAAGGAACATTGATGTATTTATGTATTTGAAGCGATAATTCCCATTTGGGATGTTGCTTTATGTATTCAATGATCAAAGGAGTAACGATAGTTGCTTTGTCCCATTCCGGTTGTAAATAAAGTTTACATTCCGGAGATACCAATGCTGCATAATGTTCAGCCCATGCAAAATCTGATTTGTTAAAAATAATCACTTTCAGTTCATTAGCTGCAAGGACAACAACAGATAGCGGCGCTTTAAATTTCTTAGGCGAAAGACAGATCCAATCCCAGCTTCCGCTTAATGGATGTGCACCCGATGTTTCTATATTTGTTTCAAAACCTGCAGATTGTAATGCGGTTGTCAGCATATTCAAATTGTGCATGAGTGGCTCACCACCGGTTATCACTACCAGCTTTGCAGCAGTTTGTTGAATAGCTGATAAAAGATCTGCTATGCTGATTAAAGGATGTTTTGAAACATCCCAGCTTTCTTTTACATCACACCAGGTACATCCAACATCACATCCGCCCAGTCGTATAAAATAAGCAGCCCTGCCCTGATGAAATCCTTCCCCTTGTATGGTATAAAAATGTTCCATAACGGGAAGCTGTAGATTGGTATGTGATATAGTTGTATTCAATGATAAATTATTGGTAAAAAGATTTATGTAACAATGTTTACCGATCTTTCTGCAGGTATGCATTATAGGTATTCATCAGTAATGCAGCAATGGTCATTAAACCCACACCACCTGGTACCGGTGTTATATAACTGCATTTCGGAGCTACCATTTCAAAATCCACATCGCCTTTTAAAGCAAATCCCGATTTTTTTGTAGCATCTTCAATCCTGTTTATGCCCACATCTATCACTACCGCATTTTCTTTTACCATGTCGGCTTTTAAAAAAACGGCTTTCCCGAGTGCAGCTACAATGATGTCGGCCTGAAGGCAGATCTCTTTTAAATTTTTTGTTCGGCTATGGCAAACAGTTACTGTACAGTTTCCCGGGTTGGTATTCTGGCTCAGCAACACACTCATCGGACGGCCAACGATATTACTCCTGCCGATTACTACAGCATGTTTGCCTTCGGTTTCTATTTGATAATGTTCCAGCAATAACATGATCCCATAGGGAGTGGCAGGAATAAATGTAGGAAGTCCCTGCATCAGTTTTCCGGTATTGAGCGGATGAAAACCATCAACATCTTTGGCCGGGTCAATCAGTTTTATGATCTTTTCTTCATTAATATGCTTTGGCAATGGAAGCTGCACTAATATACCGTCAATATCATTGTTTTCATTTAGATCATTAATAGCTGAAACCAGTTTATCTTCTGTAATATTTTCTTCCAATCTTATTAATGTGCTGTTAAACCCTACTGCTGCACAATTCTTTATTTTGCTTGCCACATACGTCTCACTGGCACCATTACTGCCAACCAATACTGCAGCCAGGTGAGGTGTTTTTTTATGCTGTTCCTTAAGTAAAAGGAGTTTTTCTTTTAAGTTGTCTTTAATTACCTGCGACACAATTTTACCATCTAATAATTTCATGTGTGCAAAATTAAATAACTAATGTTGATAAACAGTAAACTAGATACTTGATACTAGATACTGGATACTGCCCGCCCGGCTGAACACTGTTCGGACGGGGATACCTGATACACAGAAACAGAAAGCTTTAGAAGCTGTCTAAATTTAATTCTATAAAAATTATATTGAACTTCTTTGTGTGCTTTGTGAAAAACTTTGTGCCCTTTGTTGTAAAAAAAAATACAAAACCACAAAGTACACAAAGGAAATACAACGCAAAGTGCACAAAGCATATTGAGAATTCTATTTTTAGACAGCTTCTGAGTGAAATTGTTCAAAGTTACATTCCGGTATCCTTGCTTCTGTTATTTATTCAGCATTTGAATCTTTTTAAGTAATTTAACTAACTTGTCATTTATTAATCTTGCATTTTGGGAAAACTATTTATTTATTTATTAATAGCATCAACTGGTTTATTCCAACATTGTATCGGACAATCACTCAGGTATGCAGTAAGTATGCCTTATATCAGTCTGGGTGCTTACAGCAAGCAACAGATTGATGTTTTTTCATTTGGCAATAATCAGGCGGCGCTGGCATCTGTAAAAACTTCCTCTGTGGGTATTTATGGAGAAAGAAGGTTTTTGCTCTCAGAAAACAGTTTGTATGCAATGGCAGCAGCCTTTCCTACTTCATTAGGAAATTTTGGCCTGCAAATAAATTATTCAGGGTTTAAAAACTTTAATGAAAATAAAATTGGCTTGGCTTATGCCCGAAGTCTTGGAAGTAAACTGGATATTGGAGCACAGTTTAATTATTATGGTTACCGGATACCTTCTTATGGAAATGCGTCAACTATAAATTTTGAAATCGGTGCAATTGTACATATTTCTGAAAAATTTAGTGCAGGGTTACATATTTATAATCCCATTGCAGCAAAATTGGGAAAAGAACGTGATGAAAAACTTGCTGCAGCTTATAAAATTGGAGCAGGATATGATGCATCAGAAAATTTCTATGTGAGTGCCGAAATCATAAAAGAAGAAGATAAACCGGTAAATGTAACCGGTGGTATTCAATACCAGTTTAAAAAACAATTTTTTGTTAGAGCAGGCTTTGTAAGTGAAACATCCAGTGGCTTTGGCGGAGCAGGAATTTACTGGAAAAACATTCGATTGGATGTATCTGCAAATTATCACCCGCAACTTGGTTTTTCTCCGGGTTTGCTGATTATCGTAAACTTTAAGAAGAAAAAATAATAGATACTTATGTATTGTATTTGTAAAGGGTATTGAATAGGTAGAAGTTAGTGTAATTGTTGCTCGACTGTAAACAAAAATATATTTGATTTCTATTTGTTTTAATCAATAGATCTGATGAAAAAATTGTTTTTACTATTTTGGTTTTATTTACTTCATGGATCACTGTCTGCACAGGTAACAGAATTTCCTACTACAAACACAGAACAGCAGTTGGAGAATATAACTGAGAATTCTGAAGATTCAGAAACGGAGGATGATTCTTATCTGCAGGAAATGGTACAATTTATTAAGAATCCGGTTAATTTAAATTCGGCAGATGAATATCTTTTAAAAGACCTGAAGGTACTTTCACCACTACAAATTCAAAATCTGATTTCGTACCGGCGAATGCTTGGTAAATTTATTAGTATATACGAATTGCAGGCCATACCGGCATGGGACCTCAATACGATCCGCAGGGTAAGGCCATATATAGCAGTAAACAATAAAGAAAGAGTATTTGAAAATATTGGTGTAAGATTAAAAAAAGGGGAACACAGTTTACTGGTAAGAGTATCACGGGTTTTGGAACGTTCAAAAGGTTATTTACTGGATGAATCTACTGCTACTAATTATTATCAGGGTTCGTCACAAAGGCTATTACTGCGGTATAAATATATTTATAAAAACTTGTTGCAATATGGTATAGTTGCTGAAAAAGATGGAGGGGAAGAATTCTTTAGGGGTAGTCAGAAAAAAGGGTTTGATTTTTATTCTGCCCATTTATTTATGAGAAACCTTGGTATCATAAAATCATTGGCATTAGGAGATTTTACAGTAAACTTTGGGCAAGGACTTATTCAATGGCAAAGCCTTGCTTTTAGGAAAGGGCCCGATATTACTGCTACCAAAAGACAATCTGCCGTGTTAAGGCCTTATAATTCTGCTGGCGAAATCAATTTCCACCGTGGGGTTGGTATAACTATCGGAAAGAAAAATTGGGAAGCTACTTTTTTTGGGTCATACAGAAAACTCGATGCAAATCTGGTTCCTTCCGACACTTTAATTTTTGATGATAACATTTCATCTTTTCAGACCTCAGGTTTTCACCGTACAAAAAGCGAAATAGAGGATAAAAACGTTCAAAGGCAAATTGCATTTGGAGGAAACGTATCTTACCAATTCAAAAATCTTCATATAGGATTAAATGGCATAAGGTATCATATGAAATATGCAATTATTAAAGAACAAAACCCATATAATCTATATGCTTTAACAGGTAAAAGCTTTGGAAATTACAGCCTTAATTACAGTTATACCTACAAGAATATGCACCTTTTTGGCGAAATGGCTTCATACGGCAGTAAGGGATTGGCTTTTGTAAATGGTTTGCTCATTAGTGTTTCATCCATTGTAGATATGAGCTTTTTTTACAGAAATATTTCAAAAAAATACCAATCACTGTATTCAAACGCTTTTACAGAAAATACTTTACCTACAAATGAAAAAGGGCTTTTCTCAGGTATAAGTATCAGGCCCGCACAACAGTGGCAAATAGATGCCTATGTAGATATATACAAATTTCCCTGGTTAAAATCCCGTGTAGATCATCCAACAGCAGGTTCAGACTATTTCATACAGGTAACCTACAGGCCAAACAGACAATTTGAAATGTACAGCAGGTATAAAAGAGAATCCAAGGGAATTAATTACAATCCTGATCAAAGGGTGCTTAATCCGGTAATAAACCAGCCAAGGCAAAACTGGCGCACTCATTTCAGTTTAAAGCTTAACCAAAAATTTACTTTAAGGAGCCGTACCGAAATCGTGTGGTTTGATAAAAAAACTGCAGCAGCATCCAATGGGTTTTTGATATATGCAGATGTTGTTTACAAACCTTTATTGAAACCATTTTCAGCCAGTATTCGCCTGCAGTATTTTGAAACGGATAATTACGACAGCAGGCTATACGCATTTGAAAATGATGTTTTATATAGTTTCTCTATTCCTGTATTCTATGATAAAGGATACAGGTATTACTTAAATGCTAATTATGATATTACAAAAAAATTGACTGCATGGGCGAGGGTTGCTCAAACTTTTTACCCCGAAAGAACAACAATTGGCTCTGGTCTTGATGAGATCAATGGAAACCGGCGAACTGAAGTTAAATTTCAGCTTTTGTACAATTTTTAACTTTTTTTAACTGCCGTGCAGCTATTCGAATTTACCTTTTGTCCTTATAAATGGAAAGGGTTTGTTTTTATAAAAAGATTTAACAATTTTTTTACGTTAACAAAATATCCTTACTTTTACATTTCATTAAACAAATAATTAATCACACATGAGAAGATTTTTATCACTGTTTACAGTGTTGATGCTCTGCGGAGTATTTGCATTTGCACAAAGCCGGGTGGTGTCCGGTAGAGTTCTAGACAATTCGGGTAAAGCCGTACCATTTGCCTCTATCGTAGTAAAAGGTGGCAAAACCGGAGTACAATCCGATATCAATGGTGATTTTAGTATAAGAGGTAACACCGGCGATATTCTGGTAATCTCCTCACAATCATTTAATTCAAGTGAGATTGCAATACCAGCCAGCGGTAATATTAATTTTACATTGGTACAAAAAGAAAACACCATTCAGGAAGTTATTGTAACAAGTGCCTTCCAAACCAAACGTACATTGAGAAGCCAGTCTTCTAATGTCCAAAATGTTAGTAGCGAACAATTGAATACCATTCGCCAGGCAAATATCAACAATTCACTTGCAGGAAAAGTTGCAGGAGCTCAGGTTCGCAGTCAATCTGCTGCTGCTCTTGGAAGAGAAACTGCTGTTCGTCTTCGTGGAGAAAATGGCATTGGTTCAGGTGGAGGTGCTATCTACGTAGTAGATGGTACTATTATACCTAGCTCTAATGATATTAATACAGATGATGTTGAAGACGTTACTGTATTACAAGGACCTGCTGCTGCCGCATTATTTGGCCCTGATGGAGCTAACGGTGCTATTGTTATAAATACTAAAAAAGCAAAAAAAGGGCAACCGGGCCTTGGTATCGAAATAAACAGTGGAGTTACTTTTGACCAGATCTATATAACTCCTGACTATCAAAATGCTTATGCAGGTGGTGCTGATTATGATCTAAGAAAGTATACCTGGACACCGGGCCAGCCCTTAGGCTGGAAAGCATTGGATGGTAAATATTATCATGAATACTCTGATGATGCAAGTTGGGGGCCACGTATGGTAGGGCAGGAATATATTCCATGGGATGCATGGTACCCTGGCCATGAAGGTTCTTTCAAAACAGCAAAATTGACACCGCAGCCTAACAATGCCAAAGATTTTTATAGCACAGGCGTAACAAAAACAAATAATGTAAGCCTTTCAAAAGCTGGAGAAAATTTTAATATAAGAGTTTCTTATACTAATTTGGATATTAAAGGCCTTATTCCCAATAGCTTTTTAAAGCGTAATAACTTTAATACAAATTTTTCTGTTGATCTTTCGAAAAAGCTGACTTTCACTGCCAGCGTGAATTATTTACAACAATCTGGAAATTTTGAAAATAATGATGGTTACTCTAACCAAAGTACAGGTTCTTTTAATCAATGGTTTCACAGAGACCTTGATATTAATAAATTAAAACAATTGCGTGGCCTTAAAAGCCCAACAGGAATCTATGCCAGCTGGAATCATGCTAATCCTGCAGCATATTCAGATGCTAATCCTTTAGGTTTTTATGGTGCTAACTACTGGTTAAATCCATATACTTATTTTGATATTATAAAAAATATCAATAATAGAAATCGTCTATTTGGAGATGTTTCATTTATCTACAAGTTTAACAATGATTTCCGTATAAAAGCAACATATCGTAAAAACCAGTTGAATACGGATGGATATGCTATTTATCCTACTGAAATGGAAACAAGCCAGAATCAGTCAACTTTCAATCCTTATCAGGGAACAGGAAAAGCAGCTTATGGCACCAACAGTAGCTTTAGTAATCGTCAGAATTATGAAGTAGTTGCCAGCTATAATAAAAAAGTCAGGGATTTTGCATTTAATTTTAATGCAGGTATTGATATCCTTAAAACAACAAACAAATCTTATAGTCAAAATACAATGGGTGGGCTAAATGTACCTGGTTTGTATTCGTTACCAAACTCTAAAGATGATATCGCTTATAATGAAGCTATATCAAATTTCACAAGAAGAGGTATTTTTATAAGAGGAGATGTGGGTTGGAAGAATATGTTGTTTTTAGAAGGTTCATATCGTAGAGATTATGCATCATCAGAGCCGGTAAATAGTGCAGGTATTGTAACAAAATCACTTGGATTTTCTTTTGTACTAAGTGATTTGATAAAAAATAAATCAATTCTTTCGTATGCTAAAATAAGGGCTTCTACCGGTTCGGTCGTAAACACTTTGGCTCCTTACCAATTATTCAATCCATATTTCGTAAATCAAAACCAGTTTGACGGTAATTTCTTAATGGCTGAACCGGGAACATTGAGTTCAAGTACATTAAGTGGAGCTACCAACAATGAAAAAGAAATAGGTCTTGAAACCCGTTTCTTAAAGAATAGAATAGGTTTCTCAGTAACATATTGGGACAGGACAAACAAGAATTTCCCTCTAACAGTTGCAGCATCTGGTGCTTCCGGATATAATGCTTTAACAACAAATGCCGGAGAAATTGCTAAGACCGGTGTAGATATTCAGTTTAATGCAAAACCTATATTATCGAAGAATTTTGATTGGGACATCAGCGCAACATGGGGCAGGTTGTTGAGGAATGAAGTTGTTTCTATATCAGAAGGTGTTACCAGAATTGTGGTTTCTTCAGGTGCTTTCTCAGGAAGTTCTGCAGCGTATACTGTTAGCCAGGTAGGTTTACCTTGGGGCCAAATGTTTGGTGGTGGTATTAAGCGCAATGCTGCAGGTTTGCCAATTTTAACTGCTGCCGGAAAATATACCAAACAAGATGATGTTAATTTTGGTAGTGTACTACCTGATTATACAGGTGGTGTTCAAAACACGTTTACATTATTTAAGAACTTTACCGTTAATATAAATATAGATTATTCTTATGGTGGTAAATTCTTTTCTTTATCAGACCATTGGGGAACTTTTTCAGGTTTAACAGCTCAAACAGCGGTACTAAATGACAAAGGTAATTCAATACGTGACCTTGTTCGTGATGGTGGAGGTGTGCGTGTTATTGGAGTTGATGAAACAGGCAAATCAATCGATACTTATTTAGAAGCTCAGGATTATTTTCATCAGTTCAGGTCTGCAAATATTTCAGAAGTATTTATTCATGACCTTAGCTTCGTAAAATTGAGGGAATTCAGTCTTGGATATAAGCTGCCAGTGGAAAGAATGGGCATCAGCAAATATGTTAAGAGCGCTACTTTTTCAGTAATTGCACGCAATCCGTGGTTGATCTACTCTCAAACTAAAGATTTTGATCCTTCTGAGATCAGTAATGTGTTTGGAGAAGATGGACAGTTACCAGGTACACGTTCTATGGGAGTAAATCTTCGGATCGGATTTTAATTGATTAAATAATTTTAAATACAATTTATATGAAACATAATTTTTTAAGATCTTTTCTAACAGTATTAACAGGATCCGTGCTTCTTTTTGGAACTAGTTGCCAAAAGCTGCAAGATTTTGGTGATACCAATGTTAATCCACTGGGCTCAAATAATCCCGTAACAGCAGCACTTTTAACGAATGCTCAAATTGGAGTTGCTGGTTTAGTTGGAGGTACTGGTTTAAGGGGTGGTTTATTTGTTCAGTATTTTGCTGAAACTCAATATACAGACGCTTCTTTATATGCCGAACCAAAAATTGATTTTGGCGGTCAGTATTCCGGACATTTACAGGATTTGTATGTTATAATAAAAAGGAACACAGATGCCGCTACCAAAGTAGCAAATCTGGCTTCAGGAACAAATGAAAACCAAATAGCTGTTGCTAAAATATTAATGGCATATTCAATGTGGACAATAACGGACCGCTGGGGTGATGTTCCTTTTAGTAAAGCGTTTCAGGGAATAGCTAATCTTACTCCGTCTTATGACAAGCAAGAAGATTTATATAAGGCATTGTTAACTAATCTAACTGATGCCATAGACTTATTTGATAATGGTGGCGCCGATAAGAATTTGGTGAAAGGAGATATCTTTTATGGTAAGGCTGGCCCACTTGCACAACAAGCCAGTTGGAAAAAATTGGCAAATACTTTGCGCATGATGATCAGTTTGCGTATGAGTAAGGTTTATCCAAACCCGGGAGAATATGCTGCGATTGAATTTGCCGCTGCTGCAACACACCCCGCCGGTTTTATTGCCAGCAATAAAGATAACGTAAAGATCAAATACACAAAAGGTGTATTTGCTCATCCCTGGTTCGGAATTTATGATGGCCGTACTGATTATGCTTATTCTAAAACAATAGCAGATTTGCTAGGTAACATGGGCGATAACAGAAGATTGGCTTATGGTGGTTCAGGTGCTTCTTTCCCTTA
Source organism: Ferruginibacter sp. (assembly GCA_031422055.1). Taxonomy (GTDB): domain Bacteria; phylum Bacteroidota; class Bacteroidia; order Chitinophagales; family Chitinophagaceae; genus Ferruginibacter. The sequence continues at coordinate 2,075 of JANOPU010000299.1, read as the reverse complement.
CGGGTTAACAAGAGCTGATGCTACTTCATTGCCTACAAGCTATGCTAAAGTGTTAGCGCCGCCTTATCAGGCAGATACTGCTACCGCTACTGTTATCGGTGCAGCATCTTCTCTTCTAACTGTTGCGGAAGGTATTCAAAGAAATTGGGTAGCTGCTGCAGGTGGATTTAGTGCAAAATCTGCTTATGACGCTGCTATTACAGAATCATTTGACCAATGGAGACAAGCTGGGGCTGCAACAATTATAGGTGGATCTGGTAATTACAATACTGGTACCGGCGGCGGAACTAATTTAGGTGCTAATACATTCACATCTGTTATTGGACAAAGTGCTGTTACCACCAATTTTCTGGAGCGTATATTTTTACAAAAATATATAGCTTCCTATCCTGATGGAGTTCAGGCATGGGCAGATTGGAGAAGGTCATGTGCGCCTGGCACCCCTACTACTTTATCTGGTTTAGCTGGTATGCCAACTTTAGCAGCTACAACATATGCTACTAATTCAGGACAAGGTATTCCACGCAGGTATATTTATGGCGCAAATGAAATCAGCACCAATCCGGTTAGCTTGGCAGAGGCTGTTGCACGTTTGCCACTTGGAGATGTAGCTCATGAGCGTGTATGGTGGGATAAATAATATACAATTTCTCATAAAGTGAGAAATGATAATTTTATATTTTTGCAAATAAACACTTTAATTAATAAAACATATGAAATACTTAAATTTTATAAAACAGCTATTAACACTTGCTATAATAGTTTCTGTTTTTGCATCTTGTAAAAAAGCCGACAAAATAACACCTATCGGCGATGGCGGACAAACAATTGTAAAATTAATTGGTGGCGGTCCTGCAGATTACACTATTGGTTCAGAAGATGGAGATGATGACGATGGCCCGGGAAAACCATTATACGGTGTTGATTTTGTTACAACCCCTCAAACAATTACAGTTTTATCCATTCGCAGGGATGTTTCTAATCTAACTGAATTAAATAAAGCAACAACTGTTATTATTCAGGAAGATACAAACATGATCACCCGTTATAATGATACTGCAATCAGCAGAGGCAACGGAACTATTGAAAAAATGCCTGTTAGTGTATTTTCAATAACCCCGGCAAAAGTTGGTGGTTATCAGGGTACGTATACAATAGAATTTGCAGCCGGTGAGGTTGCTAAAGAAATAGTTCTTACTGTTGATAATCCTTTCCGTGATCTGAATCCGAATATTACCTATGCGCTTGCATTTAAGATTGGTACTGTTACCGTAAGTGGCGGCGTTGCTAAAATTGGATTTGCAAGCAGTGCTGTTGTTCGTGTAGGTGCCAAAAATAAATATGATGGCGTATATCTTATGAATGGTATTCACAACCGTCCTGCTTACCAGTTCTTTTATGAAGCTGAGATGCAAATGATAACAACTGGTGCTAATTCGGTTATTTATTATTGGCCGGATCAAGGTTCTGTAGGTCATCCAATTGCAACCGATGCCAATAATACCCTTAGCTGGTATGGGCCTGCAGTTGCTCCACAAGTTGATTTTGATCCTGTTACTAATTTGGCAACAGCTATTTACAATACAACTCCTAGCCCGCCAATTGGCAAGAACGATGGAGCTAATTATCCAGGTTTGGTAGATCCTGCAAATCCTACGATCAGCAGGTATGATGAAGCAACTAAAACCATGTATTTATATTGGAGATACAATAACAATCCTGCCCGCGGTTTCTTTGATACATTAGTATTTATTAAACCAAGATAAGCTTAATATAATATTATTCTAAAGGGATGCTTTAAAAAGCATCCCTTTTTTTTCTCTGAATATTTTTGAAAGCTATTAGTGATAGCGGTTTTTGTTTTTATCTTTGTTTTAAAATTATTAATATGAGTAACCCAGTTGAACAACCGGCAGCATTGAATATTGAAATTTCTGAAGAAGTAGCAGAAGGTACTTATGCAAATCTTGCAATCATAACTCACAGCCATGCAGAGTTTGTAGTTGATTTTGTTAATGTTATGCCCGGAACACCAAAAAGTAAAGTTAAGAATCGTATTATATTGACTCCTTTTC
>JANOPU010000298.1:0-3526 GCA_031422055.1 Ferruginibacter sp. | reverse complement strand
ATTTGCGAACTGTTGAAAAAAGCAAGAACAGGAATAGAACAAATTATATTTAAAGGAAAAACTGGCAATTCGTCACATGATTTTCAACTAAGTTTGTTCCCAGAATAAATATTATAGGGAAACTCCAGATAAGATCTTTATATTGTTTTTATATTTATTTTACAAAATAGCTATAAACTATGAGATAATATTTTTATATTTACCTTCCCGCCACCAGCAAGAAAATTCAAAATTGATATTTGCGGGATACCAAAACTAAACTCTGATCTCCCTTTAACTGCCACTTTCATTATCCTTGTTATTACAAACTTAACCCGTAATGCATGAGACTTGTATTGTGTTTTTTCTTTTTTATTGTTATTTCCAATGGCGCTTATTGTCAAACGATTTCTCCTGCAGGACCTATCAATCTATGCCCCGGAGGCAGTCAAATATTGAGTGTAGTCGGCGGTTCGCCTACTTCTTTTCAATGGAAACAAAATGGAATAAATGTAGGAATACTTCCGACTTATACTGTAACTACTGCAGGTAGTTATACAGTTGTGATAAATGGCGGAGGACCGGGAGATACATTGGGACCGGTGATTGTTGCTTTTCATCCAAACCCTGTTGCTTCTTTTACTTTTTCTCCAAATAACCAGTGTGGTAATGTTCCTGTTTCTTTTTTAAATCTGTCAACAGGAACCGGCCTCTCATACACTTGGAATTTTAACGACCCAAACTCGACAATAAATAATATTTCAACTGCTACAAATCCTGTACACCGCTTTATTGGTAATCCCGGCACAGGTACACAATCTTTCATTGTAACATTAACAGCTACAAGTAGTTTTGGTTGTGTATCTACAACTACAAACACTGTCACTATCAAACAGGGGCCTGATCTTACATTAGGTGGTCCTGGTGCAACAATCTATAATAATTTAAATTATTTTAGAAAGTGCTCTTCAGGCTCGACAACGGCTCAATTTGATTTTACCAACCAATCAACAACAGTAGCAACCAATACTTCATACCAGATAGTATTTGGAGATGCATCTGCAAATTTTAGTGCATCAACTTTTACTACCGTATCGCATAATTATAGTGTTGGCACTTATACATTATTATTCATTGTCGGGGGCCCTAATGGATGTATAGATACTGCTACATACTATATTTTCGTAGGAAGCAATCCTGCAGTCGGGTTCGGTAATCCGGGAAATACGGCAATTTGTACATCCAGCATATTGACATTCCCTATTTCTTCAACTGTTACAAATCCACCGGGAACTTTTTATACAGTAACTTTTAATGACGGAACCGCTCCAATACTTTTTCCTCATCCTGCCCCGGCAAATATCAACCATAATTTTCTTGTAACATCATGTGGCACTAATAGCCCCGGATACCCTAACTCATTTTCAGCAACTATTCAAGCATCAAATCCATGTGCGTCATCTACAGCTTTTGTTGTACCTATTTATGTATCACAAAAACCCGTGGCAGCATTTACAATTTCCCCTAATGATACAATCTGTATAAACAACATTGCTAGTTTTACAAATACAAGCGGTGCTTCCAGTGATATAGATAATGGTTTATGTGTTCCAAGCAAATTTGTATGGACTATTTCACCATCTATAGGATGGGTGCCTTCAAGTGGCACTCTTGGAAATGATTTTGGTCTAATTGATCCTACAACTTGGCAAACGGGGTCTAATAATTTATCTATCAATTTTACTACTGCAGGCACCTACACAATAAAATTAAAGCTTGGAAATCTCACTTGTGGTAAAGATTCAATTGTAAAAACGATTTGCGTTAATCCGTTACCAACCGGGAGTTTTATTGTAAACCAATCAATAGGTTGCTCACCTTTAACAGTTAATACAACTGCATCAACAAATATTCCATTTTGTGGAATAAATCGGTTTTTATGGTCAGTAAATTATGTTTCAACAACTGGTTGTTTACCTGCAACTGGCAATTATATTTTTCTGAACGGAACAAATGCAGCATCACCACAGCCTCAGTTTCAATTTAATGATCCAGGTATTTATACAATTGGATTTGTTGTTATAAGCCCTGGTGCAACCTGTAGTACTACAGTAATCACACAAGTAATTACTGTTAAAAGTAAACCCATAGTAACATTAAATCCCTTTACTTCAACTTGTGTTGGTGCAGTCATTAATCCTACTGCCACGGCTACCTGTTATTCCGCAACAAATACATATGCCTGGTCTTTCCCGGGAGGTTCTCCGCTATCATCAACAAGTGCAATTCCGGGGCCTGTGCTTTATAATATTGCAGGACCTTATACGATTTCCCTTGGAGTAACCAATGAGTGCGGAACTACAACCGTATCTCAACCACTCAATGTACAAAATGTTACAACCGCCATTGCTGGTCCAACTCAAACACTTTGTGGTAGCAGCATTACAATGGCTGCAAATACAGCCATTATCGGAACAGGAACCTGGACCCAACAAGGAGGTGGTCCTAACACTGCAATTATTACGAATCCAAATTCTCCTACAACTACTGTTACCGGTATGATCACGGGCACGTATGTTTTTATCTGGACGATAAATAATAGCGGCTGTACCAGTTCTTCAAATGTTACTATTAATATTTCTGCTGGGCCTACAGTGGCTAATGCCGGTACAGATATAAACCTCTGCCAGGCAAATTCCACTACGCTAAATGCAAATACTCCTGTTGTTGGAACTGGACAATGGACCGTTAGTGGTCCTCCTGGATCAACTATAACAAATCCAAATTCGCCAACTACTACAGTAACGGGACTGGTTACAGGAATTTATATTTTCCAATGGACGATCAGTTTCAGCAACTGTACGCCAAGCACCAATAATGTACAGGTAACGATATATCAAAATCCAACAGTAGCCACTGCGGGCAATGACCAGGTTATTTGTTCATCCACTGCTACCATGGCTGCGAACATTGCAACTATTGGTACTGGATCATGGTCTCAGGTGAGTGTGCCTGCAGCTGTAATAACCAATCCGTCATCTCCAACAACAACCATTACCGGGTTATCACCGGGTGTATATGTCTTTAAATGGAAGATTATCAATGGCGCCTGTACAGCAACAGAAGATAATATTCAAATAACGGTTACGAATATACCAACAACGGCAAATGCCGGTCCTGATCAATCTTTATGTGCTGTAACAACTACCACGCTGGCTGCAAATACCGCCGTTAACGGAACAGGAACCTGGGAGTTTGTTAGTGGCCCAGCTGGGTCGGTTATAACAGATACTCTTTTGCCTAACACAACAGTGACAAACCTGGTCGCTGGTACTTATATATTCAGATGGACCATCGGGAATGGCGTTTGCCCATCGAATGCAGATATTGTGCAGTTAACCGTTTACGATAATGCAACTGTAGCAAACGCAGGGCCTGCTCAAATAAAATGTGGTACCAGTGTTACAATGGCAGCAAATACAGCTGTTATTGGAACAGGTTTATGGACTCAGGTAAGCGTGCCTCTAGCAATTATTACAAATCCTGC
>JANOPU010000297.1:0-10616 GCA_031422055.1 Ferruginibacter sp. | reverse complement strand
GGTATATACCAGTCTTATTTTCCACCATAAATTAAAATGGCCACTCATTCAGAGCGACCATTATTAATTTCATAAGTTAATTCGCCCAAACTTATACTTCTTCTTTATTATTATCTTCTTCTGCTGATGGTGCATCTTTATCCGTTTCATCTGTTGTTGATACCTTATCAGTAATTACCTGATCTGTATTTTCACTGCCAACTGTTTCATCCAACTCTTCTTCTTTTTCATCCAGTTGAGTAATGGCTGCTATTTCGTCTCCTTCATCAACCTTTATCAGTTTTACACCCTGTGTTGCACGGCCTTGCTCACTGATCTGATTAACTGCCATGCGTATGGTTATACCTGAAACGCAGGTAATCATAAGATCTTCTTTTTCTGTAACTGCCAGTAACCCTACCAGCCCGCCGGTCTTTGAAGTAACATTGATTGTTTTTACCCCTTTTCCACCGCGGTTTGTAATTCTATAATTCGCTTCATTAGAATCAGGATCATCCAGGAAGGTACGTTTACCATATCCTTTTTCACTAACTACCAATACAGTTTTGGATTTGTCTTCCTTATTTACACAGATCATTCCAACTACTTCATCTTTTTCATCATCTACTTCTATACCACTTACTCCAATGGCACCGCGGCCTGTTGGGCGTACTTTAGATTCCGGAAAACGTATTGCCCTGCCACTTTTTATTGCCATCATGATCTCGCAGTTACCATCAGTCATTTTTGCTTCCAGCAATTGATCACCGTCGATAATATTTATAGCATTGATACCATTTTGTCTTGGTCGGCTGAAATCTTTAAGGTTTGTTTTTTTAATAGTACCTTTTTTGGTACACAATACGATATAGTGTTGATTGACGTAAGTTTCATCTTCAAAATTCTTTACATCAATAATGGCCCTAACCTTATCATCCGGTGGAATTTGTACCATATTTTGAATGGCTCTTCCCTTACTGGTACGATCACCTTCAGGTATCTGGTAAACTTTTAACCAGAAACATTTCCCTTTTTCAGTAAAGAATAATAAAGTATGGTGTGTAGATGCCACAAATAAATGTTCGATATAATCTTCTTCCCTGGTGCTGCTTCCTTTTGCTCCGCGGCCACCACGGCGTTGCTGACGGTATTCAGTAGCCGAAGTTCTTTTTATATAACCCAGATGAGAAATTGTTACCACCACATCTTCTTCCTCTATCAGGTCCAGCATGTTTATTTCGTCATCTGCATATATTATTTCCGATTTACGTTCATCGCCGAATTTTGCTTTTACTTCAAGCAATTCTGTTTTAATGATTTCAAAACGAAGGCTTTCATTAGCTAGTATTTCTTTTAAGCTTGCTATCAGTTTCATTATTTCAGTATGTTCCTCCCTGATCTTATCGATCTCCATACCGGTTAACCTTTGTAAACGCAGTTCCAGTACAGCTTTTGCCTGTATCTCACTCATAGCAAAATTACTCATCAATCCATCCTGTGCAATGGTAGGTGTAGCACTTTCCCTGATAAGTTTTATTACAGCATCCAGATTGTCCAGTGCAATGATATATCCTTCTAAAATATGAGCTCTTTCTTCTGCTTTACGTAATTCATATTTTGTTCGTTTTACAACTACTTCATGTCTGAATTCAATGAACTCAGCGATCAGTTGTTTCACATTAAGGATCCTGGGCCTTCCTTTTACCAGCGCAACATTATTGATACCAAAAGATGTTTGCAGATCAGAATATTTGTATAGCTGATTGATGATAACTTGAGCAACAGCCTCTTTCTTAAGTTCTACAACTATGCGGGTGCCTTCTTTATTATTACTCTCATTATTTACATCACTGATACCTTCAATTACTTTATCATTGATCAGGTCACCTATTTTTTGAGTAAGTTCATCGCGGTTTACCAGGTATGGTATTTCTGTTATAATAATTTTCTCTCTTCCCCGGCTGTCAGTCTCAATATTTGTTTTACCACGAACAACTACCCTTCCTCTTCCGGTATGAAGTGCAGCTTTTACACCTTCAAACCCATAAATAATACCTCCTGTAGGAAAATCGGGACCCTTGACAGATTTTATAAGTTCATCAATTTCAATTTCATTGTTATCTATATATGCAATACAACCATCTATCACTTCAGACAGGTTATGTGGCATCATATTAGTGGCCATACCAACAGCGATTCCACTGCTCCCATTCAATAATAATTGTGGAACCCTGGTTGGTAAAACCGTTGGCTCTTTTAAAGAATCATCGAAGTTTAGCTGAAAATCCACCGTTTCCTTATCGATATCTTCCATCATGGCCTCGGCAAATTTTTCCAGCCTTACTTCCGTATAACGCATAGCGGCGGGCGGATCACCATCCTGGCTACCGAAATTACCTTGCCCATCGATCATTTTATAACGCATCGACCATTCCTGTGCCATACGAACCATGGTAAAGTAAATAGACGCATCACCATGAGGATGGTATTTACCCATAACCTCTCCGACTATACGTGCAGATTTTTTGTATGGCTTATTGCTGTAATTAGACAGCTCACTCATGCCAAAAAGCACCCTGCGGTGAACAGGTTTTAATCCATCTCTTACATCGGGTAGCGCTCGTCCAACTATCACACTCATCGAGTAATCGATGTAAAAAGTTTTCATTTGTTCCTCAATATTTACCGGTATTATTTTACCCCGGTTATTAAGGTTTCCTTCTTCAAAATTATCCTGATTATCCATATAGTTTTATAGGTTGCAAAAGTAACTTTTTTAAGTCAGTTTTCAGCATCAAAATCATGCTTTTTTGTGAATGTTTTACACATCAGAATATTATATGTGGAGAAGTATATTGACTGGCACAACAAAGTCAATGAATGGCCTTATTATGCAACAAATTTGAGGCTTTTACCTCCTTTCTTAGCAGCTTTGAATGAAATCTTATAACTTGCCATAAAATAATAAATTGAAAAAGATCGTATTATTTGGAGCCGGAAAATCAGCCTCTGTTTTAATTGACTATTTACTTGTCCAGTCCAATGAAAATAATTGGAAAATCATGATTGCGGATTCCAATAAAAAACTGATCGAAGAAAAGACTAAAAATCATCCAGGTTCAGAAGCAATAGAACTCGATATCAGGGATGATGTAAAGCGTAGGGAGTTGATAGAAAAATCTGATATCGTAATTTCTATGATGCCTCCTGCCCTGCATATTTTAGTTGCAAGAGATTGTATACAGTATGGTAAAAATCTATTAACAGCATCTTATGCTGATGATGAAATAAAAAACCTGCAAAAATCTGTTGAAGAAAAAGGTATTTTATTTTTATGTGAAATGGGCCTTGATCCTGGTATCGATCATATGAGTGCGATGCAATTATTGGATGAAATTAAAGAATCCGGAGGAATAGTAAATTCCTTTAAAAGCCATTGTGGTGGTTTGGTAGCTCCGGAAAGTGATGATAATCCCTGGCACTATAAGATTACCTGGAATCCCAGAAATATTGTACTTGCCGGGAAATCAGGTGCTGTTTATAAGCAGGATAAAAATATCATTACAGAAAAATACGAATCATTATTTGATGCAGAACGTAAAGTAAAGACAGGAAATGATCAATTACCGGAATTAAGTTACTATCCCAACAGGAACAGTTTACCATATATAAAACTATATGGATTGCAGGATGCAGAAACTTTTATCAGGACTACCCTTCGCTATCCTGATTTTATGTTTGGATGGAAAAATATCGTTGAATTGAACCTTACCGATGAAATACCTGAATACGAAACCAATGGAAAAAACCTGCAAGATTTTTTCAAGGAGCATCTGGCAAAAAATGGTTTTGGTGATTGGCTGGATATAAAATTAACGGAACGTTTTGCACAAACTAAATCAATGCTGGAAAACCTGATGAAAATAATGGAAGTTGAAGAAGAATCCAAACTGGAAGGAGAAGAACCTATGGATGATTTTATGGTAGTTGATGAAAGCGGCGACCTTAAAAGTATTGAATTAAATGATATAAAAACACAGGCTGCCGGTTCCATTGCAGCTAAGATGCATGAGGCAAACTTAACCCTTAAACAACTTTTTTACCTGGGGCTTGATGATACGGAAACCATGATCAATAAAGGGAAATGTGCAGCATCCGACGTATTGCAATTTGCAATGGAAAAAAAATTAGCATTACATCCAACGGATAAAGATATGATCGTAATGCTGCATGAGATCGAATATACAATCAATGGTAAAAAGAAGTCTATTCATAGTTCATTGCTGGTTAAAGGTGATGATAATATTCATACTGCAATGGCAAAAACTGTTGGCCTTCCTTTGGGCATAGCTGCTAAATTAATTTTAAACGGCAACATCAAAATGACCGGTATTCACATTCCGGTGACAAAAGATATTTATGAACCTGTTTTAGCCGAATTAAAAAACTACGGGGTTGAGTTTGTGGAAACAAGAAATGCTTTATAATTTTGATACTGCAGAGGCGCAAAGACACGAAGATATATTTCTTAGCATCTTAACGTCTTTGTGGTTAACTCTTTAAGATACTCAACAACTCCCCTACTCCTTCCGTAGCTGATTTTTCTATTGTAATAATATTTTCATACCTGTTTACTGCTGGTATCTTTTTATCAATGATATATTTTGGAACTTCAGCATGAACATAATCCAGCAAACCTGCTGCGGGATAAACCTGAAGGGAAGTGCCAATCAATACAAAAATATCTGCCCGGGTCATCATGGCAGAAGCAGGTGAGATCATTGGAACAGCTTCTTCAAACCAAACGATGTTTGGCCGCAGTTGAAAACCATCTGTAGCAAGATCACCCAGCTTAATATCTCCGGTTATATTTGTTATTAAATCTTCATTTTCAGAACTTCGCATTTTAAATATTTCCCCATGCAAATGCATCACTTTTGTTGATCCGGCCCTTTCATGCAAGTCATCTATATTTTGAGTGACGATCGTTACATCAAAATATTTTTCTAAAGCGGCTATGCCTATATGTGCAGTATTAGGTTTTGCAGCAGCAACTTCTTTTCTTCTCATATTGTAGAACTCTAATACTAATTGAGGGTTTCTTTTAAATGCCCCTGGTGTAGCTACATCTTCAATGTTATAGCCCATCCAAAGCCCATCACTGTCGCGGAAAGTCTTTAGTCCGCTTTCTGCACTAATGCCGGCACCCGTTAAAACAACAATATGTTTTTTATTCATGTAACTAAAAATATAATGCAATTTTTAATTCGCCATTTCCAAAATGATATTCCATTCTTCTTCTGTAACGGGAGAAACTGAAAGTCTGCTGATTCGGATAAGTGCCATATTGGCCAAACGTTTATCGGCTTTCATTTGAGCAAGTGTTACCGGCTTTTTTAATTTTGCAGATGCCTTAAAATCAACAGCTACCCACTTGTCATCTTCCGTAGTGGGATCCTGATAAAATTCTTTTGAAACTTTTGCAATTCCCATGATCTCCATGCCTTCATTGCTATGATAAAAAAATGCCTGATCCCCTTTTTTCATTGCTTTTAAATGAATGCGGGCAGCATAATTTCTTACACCATCCCAAGTTGTTTGTTTATCTTTTGCAAACTTCTCCCAGCTATATTTGAAAGGTTCTGATTTAATGAGCCAATTAGCCATGATACTTTATATAAATTATGAAAAATGAAAGATACTCACTCCCATCCGCTTGCTAATACATCTGCAATATGCATAGTCTTTAATGCAATTCCCTTTGTTTTAATATAACCATCCAATTGCATCAGGCAGCTTAGATCTGTAGAAATAATATAGTCGGCACCGGTAGCTAGTGCATGTTGAATTTTCTGATCTGCCATACCAATAGATATCGCTTCAAATTTCACCGCAAATGTACCTCCAAACCCGCAGCAGGTTTCATTGTCTTGCATTTCTACCATGTCAAGTCCTTTTACATGGCTCAATAATTTTCTTGGACTTTCTTTTATTTTGCATTCACGTAATGCGGCACAACTATCATGATAAGTGACTTTTGCACGGAAATAAGCACCATAATCTTCGATCTTTAAAATCTCGGTTAAGAACTCCGTAAATTCATAAACCCTTTTAGCCAGGTGTTTTACAGTATTGTGCGATGCGCCATTATCGAATAGCTTGGGATAATAATTTCTTACAAAACCTACACAACTTGCACTGGGGGCAACAATATAATCAACGGTATCAAAATCTTCAATAAATTTTTTAGCTACTGCTCTTGCTTCATCTACGAAACCAGCGTTGAATCCCGGTTGACCACAACAGGTTTGATTGGTATTGTATTCAACTTCACAACCGGCTTTTTCCAGCACCTTGATCATATTGAATGCTGTTTGCGGATATAGCTGATCAACAAAACACGGTATGAATAACTGAATTTTCAATTTATTTTATTTTTTAAATGATTCTGCCAAAGCAATCATTTTCAATGCACTAGCCGCAGATTCGGCTCCTTTATTTCCATGTTTGCCTCCGGTTCTTTCATCTGCTTGCTCCTGATTATTCACAGTTAAAATGCCAAAGATCGTTGGAACCGGAAGCGATAAATTCAATTGCAGGATTCCTTCGGTTGCAGCATGACAGACATATTCAAAATGCGGGGTATCTCCTTTTAGAACACAACCAAGTGCAATAAATGCATGGGGCTTGTCATCTTTGTACTTGTGATTGTCCCAATAATTTTTTATAGCAAAAATGACCTCAAAAGCACCAGGTACATGTATGAGCTTATAGTGAACTTTATGTTTATTCAAAACATCAATACAGCCCTTTTCAAGTATATCTACAATATCCGAATTCCAATCGGTACGCACAATTACAACACAGGCATCCTTTGCTAGCCGGATGCCTGTTGTATTAATAATTTCAGATGAACTCGTTGCCATTTTATGAAACTTTACATGCTAAATTAATAGCAGTTCCGGATATTATAGCTGGATTATTTAAACGATATCCATTCAATAAGATTACCGGGTAATGCATTTACTCAAATACGCCTAAACTTGCAAGGTGTTTTTCAACATCACCGGAAGTTACTGAAGCATTTGTTGGAAATTTATCTTTTAATTCTTTATAAAGATCAATAGCATCTTTTGATTTACCGGTTGCTTCAGCATAAGAAGCTGCAATAAATAAAGCATTTGGAGTTATTGATTCATCTTTTGAATTAACGTTTGCGGCTTTTTTATAAAAGCTAAAAGCTTCTTCCATGTTCTTTTTTTCTGAGTAGGCATGTCCGAGTAAGATATAAGCTTTGCTTTGAATCTGGTCAGCATCTTTTCCATTAAATTCTTTCAGGTATTTGATGGCCTTGTCAAATTCCTTAATATGAAGATAAGAAGCTCCTGCAATGAAATACGCACGATTACCTGCAGCAGTTCCACCATATTGGCTGATCACTTTCAATATTCCGGTAATAGTAGTTCCGTTATTGTTTCCTCCGTTTAGTACCAGGCTTACAGAATCTTTATTAAAACTGGCAGAAGCCATTTTATCAAATAGATTCTCTGCATGAAAAATTGCCTCACTGGCTTTTTTTTCTTTTGGTAATACTATAAAATTCTGATAGGCATACCAGCCGCCAATAAGCAAAATAAATGCAGAACCAAAATAAATGATCGGTTTACTGAATTTATCCCAAAATCCTTTTGCTCTTGTAACTACATCTGTAGCTTCTGTTGTTGTTGGAGTAATGTTCTTCTCTGCCATTTTTAATGCTCACCTTTGTTCCGGATAGGAAACCTGGCTTTTTTTAAATTATGAAAATTTATTTTACTAATTAATTGTCGTCGGATACATTAAGGTCATGTAAATTAGTTTGACCTTTCTTGTTTTAAACGATCTGAAAAAACTTAATCAACGATGAATGGATAATTATCATCCACATAAACATCTTTCAGTAATTCATCATTATCCGGCCATGAACTTTCTTCAGCAAATTTCACTGATTCCTCTACTTCCGTCTTAACCCTTTCGTGTATAATTTCTATATCGGCATCCGTTACCTTGTATTCAGTTTTTAAAACCTGCAAAACATGCTCAATAGGATCCTTTTCCTTGTATTCTTCCAGTTCTTCCTTGGTTCTGTATTTCTGTGGGTCACTCATGCTATGCCCCTTATAACGGTATGTTTTTATTTCAAGTAGAGTTGGCCCGCTTTTCTCCCTGGCCCTGTTCACTGCTCTCAAAACTGCATTGTGTACATCTTCGGGGCTCATACCATCAACACTATCGGCCGGCATTTCATAGGCATCAGCTAATTTATAAATATCGAGGGTTTTGCTTGTCCGTGCTACAGAAGTGCCCATGGCGTATTGATTGTTTTCACAAATAAATACTACGGGAAGATCCCATAACATAGCCATATTAAAAGTTTCATGCAGCATTCCCTGCCTGGCCGCACCGTCGCCAAAAAAGCAAAGTACCACATTTTTTGTGTCCCGGTATCTTTCTGCAAATGCAAGTCCTGCACCAGTGCCAATCTGAGCACCCACAATACCGTGTCCGCCAAAGAAATTTTCCTTTAAACCAAAGAAGTGCATGCTTCCACCTTTTCCTTTACTGCAACCGGTTGCTTTACCATACAATTCGGCCATACAACTTTTAGCAGATACACCTTTGGCAATTGCAAGCGCATGATCACGGTATGCCGTAATGAATTTATCATCCGGGTTGGTTGAAGTCATACAGCCGGCTGCAACTGCTTCCTGACCAATATACAAATGACAAAACCCCCTGATCTTCTGCATGCCGTATAACTGTCCTGTTTTTTCTTCAAAACGGCGTAAAAGCAGCATCAGTTCGTACCAATAGAGATAAGTTTCTTTAGAAAACTTTGTAGACAATGGTTCTAAATTTTAGTCGGCAAAGATAAGGGAGAAAATGTAAAATATTTCACAGTGGTTTAAATGGGGAAAAGCAGTTGATTTTGTGGGTATTAACCCTATAAACAACATCAGTGAGCTTACCCCGACAAATGAAGTGGAATTCGGGGTTACTCCTTTGTAAAGAGGATATAAGATACAGCTTATTATTGCTGAAAGTGTAGATGACATCTTTCCAAAAAGATGTCATCTACACTTTCATTTGTATCTTGCAGCCCCCATGCTCACTCTCAATAAAATAATCATTACCCATTTCAAGAATTACGATCAAAAATCATTTGAATTCGAACAGAATGTTGTAGGTATTTGCGGACTTAATGGAAAGGGTAAGACAAACCTCCTGGATGCCATTTATTTTTGTTGTTTCACTAAAAGCTATTTTTCAAACACGGATGCTCTGATCGTTAACTTCGAAAAAGATGGGTTTCGTTTAGAAACATCTTTTGTAAAAGAAGAGAAGGAACAAAATGTGATTTTCATAAACCGTGGTGGCAATAAAAAAGAACTTTCATTGAATGATGTACCGTATGAAAAATTTTCAAAACATATAGGGTTATTGCCTGCCGTTATGATTGCCCCCGATGATATTGAACTGATAACAGGTAAAAGCGAAAATCGCAGGCGATATATTGATACCGTTCTTAGCCAATTAGATTCCGGTTACCTGCAGCAACTTATTATTTATAACAAAGTATTGCAACAACGTAACAGCCTGCTTAAAAAAATGGAAGAAGATCCCATCGGTTCAAAAGCTGTGCTGGAGATACTGGATGAACAATTAATACCTCCCGGTGAATTCATTCATAAAAAAAGAACTCAGTTTTTAAATCAATTGATACCACTTGTTCAGAAATGCTATCATCGGATTGCAGCAGATGCAGAGTCTATTTCTTTACAATACAGCAGCCAGTTGAATGAATTTTCATTTACAACGTTATTGAAACAATATCTTCAAAAAGATCTTTTATTACAGCGAAGCAACGCAGGGATTCATAAAGATGATATCTGTTTTGGATTGAACGGGCAGGTTTTTAAGAACATAGCATCACAGGGCCAGCGTAAAAGTTTATTATTCGCATTAAAACTCGCCGAATTTGAATTGTTGAAAATGAATAAAGGGTTTGCTCCGCTGTTGTTGCTCGATGATGTGTTTGAAAAATTAGACAACAGGCGCATGCAGCAATTATTACAATGGGTTTGCAAAGAAAATAACGGGCAGGTATTTATTACTGATACACACAGAACAAGACTGGAAGAAGCTTTTGATTCATTGGATGTGCTATTTCAGATCATTGAGCTGTAAATTGTAGTGTGCTATCATTGAACATTGAGCATTGATTGTTCTGTATTGATTATTTTTTCATAATAAGTGTACTTAAAATAATATTCAATTTTTAACTTTGCATACCGGCAGGCAGGTGCTCAGTTAAACAGCCATATACATTGTCGGGTACCAACATTGAACATTCATTGTTGAACATTGAATATTGATTATTTTTCATAATAAACTTAAATAAAATAATTTTCAATATTCAATTCACAATGCTCAATTTTCAATTATCCATAAAACCGCATATAAATTTTGTACCTTCATTTTATGGCAGAACTTTCCTTACAGGATGCAATGAACCAGTTTCTGAAACACAGCCGGCTTAAAAGCGGAATACAGGCTGTAAAGATTGAATTATTGTGGGAAGAGATCATGGGCAAGAC
>JANOPU010000296.1:0-13629 GCA_031422055.1 Ferruginibacter sp. | reverse complement strand
GCATTGGGTGTGCCCTGCACAAAATTCATAGGTGTTAGTAAGCCTTCTTCATAATCAATGATCTGGTAAAGGAATTTTACACAATCATCTTTTCCTCCATTGGCAGTTGCTATTATAATGCCGTCGGGCTTTTGATTATTTTGTTGTAACAGAGGCATTGCAGCACCAACTCCCATTCTCACCACTTTTCCCATTCTTCTTAATATAGCGGGTGGAATGGCTGCATAAGAAGGTTCAATGGCATGCAATTTTTTTTCTACCGGTTCATGCAATTTATTTATGTCAATATCAAGGAACGTTTGCTGAGGAGAAATACAGGATGTTTGATGTATATAAATCATGGTTTCAGGCTTTGGAAAAGATCAATGATGAACAATTACCACCAAAACCAAAAGAGTTTGACATAACATGTGTCAATGTTTTTTTTGTATAGTCCGAAACAGGTTTTAATCCAATTCCTGTTATGGGCGTTTTGAAATGTAGCCCCGGATATAATTCCTGCTCTGATAAATTTAAAACTGTGAATAATGCTTCAATGGCACCGGCTGCACCAAGTGTATGACCCGTATTCCCTTTGGTTGATGCAAATGCAGGTACTTTTCCAAACAGACGAAGCATGGCAATACTTTCTACTCTATCATTATTTTCTGTAGCAGTTCCATGTGTATTGATAAAATCGATCTGTGATGGATCAAGATTTGCAGATGTAAGTGCATCTTTCATAACTTTATATGGCCCGTCACCATCATCTGATAAGGAAGAAGCATGGTAAGCATCATTTGCATTTGAATAACCACTTAACGCAGCATATATTTTTTTCCCGGAAACAATGGATTCTTTTTCTAAAACAAGAAAGGCAGCAGCTTCACCTAAATTCAATCCTTTGCGTGCTTCATCAAAAGGAGTACAAATATCAGACGATAAAATATGCAGTGAATTAAATCCGTTGATGGTAAATTTTGCCAGGCTGTCAACTCCACCTACAATGGCCCTGTTTACTCTTCCCGATCTTATAAGCCTTGCACCATACATGATCGCATTGGCCGATGAAGAGCAGGCAGTATTGATCGTATTAACCTGCCCTTTTATTTCAAATCGTTTTTGCAGGTACATATTTGTAGCTGCATAATCGTATGAAGAAAGATACTCAGAGCCGGGGGAATTTTTTTTTGAATCCTCATACATTTCATCTGTTAAGCACATACCACCAACCGTGCTGGCACCTATAAGCGCTGTATCATAAGATGAAAGTTCTGTACTGGTTAATCCGCTATCTGTAATGGCTTCTTCAAAAGCATGCAACGCTAATAAAGTGGTTCTGGTAATGCCCGGTTCAAAAGCATGTAGTTTTTCTTTTAAAGTAGTTGTACTGATCTTTATTTCAGCAACAGGAAGTGAACCGGAAAATTTTGAAGGAAACATTTCTATGCGGCTCATGCCACAAATACCTGCTTTAAGTGAAGCACGGTTTTCAGCTACAGAATTGCCTATAGCACTTATAATTCCCATACCTGTAACAACGATCCTGTCCAATAATGATGAATTTAGTTTGAATATAATTTTATTTCGTCATTGCGAGGAACGAAGCAATCTTTGTATATAACTGGTAGATTGCTTCGTTCCTCGCAATGACACCGTTCCTTACAATGACGCCTACCCATTGGAACGAAAATTTTAAAATGATTCACTATATGATTATTTTGTACGGTGCTTTTCTATATAATCTACCATCGTATTGATATCTACCAATACTTTACGGCCTTCTTTGGGATCTTCGATCACAACTCCATATTCACGATTGAGCAACACGATCAGTTCAATAGAGTCAATGGAATCCAATCCCAGGCCTTCACCAAATAGAGGTTCGTCATCTTTAATATCATCCGGGTTTACAGATAACAGGTTTAGGAATTCTACTATTTGTTTTTTTAATTGTTTTTTTAATTCTATTGTCTCCATGATATAAATTTCAGATCAAATTTTTTCTTTTTAAACCGTACAATGCAATTAACTGAATTAATACAGTAATACCCAATAAAGGTAAAATATTTAATAAAATATCTTTCAGTTTACCTCCTTCCAGAAATAGCCCGTAAAAAGCTTCCAGGCACCAGTGTAACGGCGATAATTTTATAATATGTTGGAATGATCCGGGCATTGCAAAGCTTGGTACCAGCAAACCCCCGATAGCAGCTAGTAATACAATAGATACCGCACCAATTCCATTTGCCTGTTCCTGAGTTTGTGCAAATACACCGATACAGATCGCAAAACTTACAGCGCACCAGCCGCATATAAAAGATACTATGAATAATCCTAAAAGATCGGAAGGTAAATTTAGTTTCGGCAATCCCAAAGAAGGGAATAGCCAGATGCCTATGGCGAAAATTACAGCAGCCTGTAATAAGGTAACAAAGAGGTAAGTAATTTGTTTTGACAATAAAGCCAGGAGATAATTGGTTGGTAAAGTTTTCAGCCGTACAAAACTGCCACTTGTTTTTTCTCTAACCACACTGCTTCCTAAAGAAATTACCACAAAGAACATCGCAAAGATCGTCCAGGCAGGAATGTTATGTTGTGTAGCGTTAGGGATCGTTTTGCTTCCATCTCTTGAAATGGGAATTTCATTGATGGCAACCTGGTTGCTGATGATCTCGCTTTCGAGAGAGTCAGGAATATTTTTTTCATTGAGTGAATAATATAAACTTTTTATTACCTGTTTGCTTTGTACCATTTGTAAAGTACTTCGCAAAGCGCCCTGTATAGATTGCCTGAAGGACTCCTGCAATACGGGATGATACAATAAACTGATCGGTTGTACATTGTTGTTGTTTGGTTTTACGGAATCAGTTTGTAAGCCTAAATTGTTCAACGCTTTTGATGCCGTTGCATTTGCCCTCGCTTCTACTTTTTCCGAAAAATCTGCCGGAATGATAATAGCGATCAATGCATCTTTTTCATGCATGCGATCGGATATCTGTTTTTTGGTTTGGTTTGCCATTACTTTCTTCACCTCGAACATGCCCACTTTTTCAATGGCAGCTATCAGTTGTTTACTGGATTCTCCCGTATCCTTGTTGCATAGCAGTAACGGCACTTTATTTTTATTAACCAGCTCAAACGTACTATTCTGCGTAGCCGTTATTACAATCGCTAAAATGATGGGCATAGCGAACATCATGATCAAACCGATCCTGTCACGGGTCAGTATCTGTAGATCTTTTATTATGGTAGCCCTCAGTTTAAACATATTTAATAAGGAATAAGGAATGATAAATAAGGAAGAAGAAAGTTGGTTAGAACGGGTTTTAATATTTTCTTATTTCTCATTTCTTATTTTGTATTTCTTATTTAAGAATCCCGATATGATTTACCAGTTAATTGAATGAATAACCCTTCCAAACCATCTTCTTTATGATCGTTCAGTAACTTATCTAAGGAATCATCAACTATAATTTTTCCATCATCGATCAATGCAATTCTTGTACACAGGTCTTCCGCTTCACTTAATTGGTGTGATGTATAAATCAAAGTAGTTCCTTTAGCATTTAATTCTTTGAGGTAACTGATAATGGCTTTTCTTGTATGTATATCAACACCAACTGTTGGTTCATCTAAAAATAAAATGGATGGATCATGTATCACCCCAATGGCAAGGTTAACTCTTCGTTTCATACCACCCGAAAATTTATGTACGGGTTTATTATGTACATCACTCAGACCAAGGACTTCTAATAGTTCATCAGATTTATTTTTGATCGATTTTTTATTCATTCCCGACCAGGCACCGAAAAAATTCAGATTTTCCACCGGAGATAATTCCGGGTAAAATGAAAAGTCTTGTGGTACAAATCCAAAAAAGAATTTTATCCTTTTTTTGTTTGAATGTACTTCAAGCCCGTTAAGTTTTATACTTCCCTGTTGATAGTTTAGGAGACCTGTCATGCAGTTCATCAGAGTAGTCTTTCCTGCTCCATTTGGTCCAAACAAACCAAAACGTTCCCCTTCAACTATATCAAGATTTAGGTTGTTGAAGCAATCAGCAGGCTGTCCGGGATATTTGAATCCGAGGTTTTGAATACTAACTGCTGCATTGATCATGAATGCCATTTTATTTTAGATAAAGCCCGGAATGCATTTTTTTCTATTTCGGCTATTTGTAACAGGTAGTCGCCCATTACATCAAAATCTGCCTGGCTTCCGATACGGCCTTTGTAAATTCCGGCAGCCTGTACGGCAGCATTGCGCCATATATCACCAGATTGTGTAAATGTTTTCGAAATTTCCAATAATTCATCTTTAGGATGAAAAGCATGTGCCTGTTGTAAAAACGCTGCATATATATACCTGAATCCACCGCCACCGGTTCCTATTTCTTCCTGCATGCGTACCAGTTGAGCCAGGTATAAACCGGCAGTCTTCTGTCCCAGTTTATCACGCCATTTTTTTATTTTTTTACCCGTACCTTTTATTGCATTCGTACCTACAACATCGCCGGGAATGCCGGTCATATAAAATATGTTTTTCCTGATTCCTTTTACAATAGCATTTGCTATCATTTCATCCGTTACGATTTTTTCTTCTTTGGGAAAATAGATCTGACCTCTTGGAGCCAATGCACCTTTTGCAAAACGTACTCTTTCCAATTCATAAGAAGATAAAGAAGTAACGTCTTCCATAACTGGATCACTGATCAGGTAACGGTCACCCTCTTTTCCGTAAACAATTATATTATGTGCATTAAAATGAAACCGGTATTCTTTGGGAAAATAAGTCAGGTAATAAACACCTACCTGGCAACCAACAGGCTTACCAGATAAAATACGTTCATCTAAATATTTTTTTGCTGATTCTTTAGAACTGAATTTTTTTCTTTCAACCGGAATGCCAAGTGAATCGCAATTTCTTTTAAAGATCAGTCCTGGCATGGCTCTAAAGGCAATGGCGGGTCCGTTATTTATTTTCAAAAAGGGAAGATGAACGAAGAATAAACCGGCACCAATACCAAATGTTAGTGGTTCAGTCAGTTTGTTTACACCTATTGTTTTTAATAAATTGGTAGTAACCCCGTTCTCACAATGGGCCGATTGCAAATGTTTAAATTCATTCTCCATGCACATTCATCGTTTTTAATTCTTCTATAGAAATATTAAATGCCTCAGCATATTTTCTTAATTTATTGTCAGCTAATTTCCTGAAAATAGCAGGCTTTAAATGTTGCTTTATGGTAAATTTCCAAAATCCTGTATAGGCAGATACAATTCCAATATCCATTAACCTCAGTTCCATAAAAAATAAAATCGGGCTTGCTTCATTGGTTAGAACTTTTTGACGGGCATTTTCAATCCTTTGTTCAATATCTTTCCAGGCAACATCCAGTGCAGTGGTTTTTATTTCCCAGCCGGTGCTGAGTTCAGTGCTGTAATTACCCAAACTGTCAACTGCATATACCACTTCCTTGGTCAATTTATTCAGGGCACCGTCATCCTGGGGAATGTCTTCTTTTTTCATTGTAGAAGCTTTTAGTTATTAGCTGTTAGCTATTAGTAAATTCATTCATATTGAAATTGTAATAGCTACCTGAATCTTTTCAAATTTACTGCAAATTAAATATTGCTAAAAGCTAATAGCTTGGAGCTTACGGCTAACATACCGTCAATAATCCATACATATAAGAAAAGCGTGCGCTTTCAGGAACAAGTAACAATATCTTATCGCCTACTTTCAGTTTACCACTATGAAATAATTCATCTACCATCAAGTAAATTGATGCAGCACCCACATTGCCCACCCGGCTGAGGTTTACAAACCATTTATCATAAGTGATACCTGTTTCATTTATGATCAATTGCTGAAATATTTTATCTCTGAAAAATTCACTCGACATATGGGGAAGAAAATAATCAACCTCAGATGATTTAACGCCATGTTTATCCAATGCTGCTTTTAATCCAACGCCACCATAAGGAACAATATTCTTACTCAGCAATTTTACATCCTGTTTAATACTCAGGATAGATTCAGACATTAATTCCTGTGGGGTATAATCAAGATAGCTTTTTAAGCTGCCGTCTTTTTGCTTTTCACAGCCCATATACATACAAGGCCCTAATTCATTGGCATAAGAAAATCCTTCCAGCCATTCTACCCGCAGGCTGATACCGGTTTCATTTTTCTTATTTGAAATAGCAAATGCGGCAGCACCATCAGACAACATCCATCTTAAGAACTCTTTTTCAAAACCGATATAAGGATCCTCAACCAATGCTTTCAGTTTTTGAGCTTCGTCTTCAAAATTTGAGGCAACCAATGAACGGGAAAATCTTTCAGAGCCCGTTGCTACTGATTTTTGTGAATCGCCGGTTTTGGTAGCCAGGTAAGCATATTTCAATGCATGCATTCCTGCACAACAAACACCTGAAGGAGATACTACTTCTGCAGCGTTTATTTCCGGTATCCAGCCATGAACCATAACACCATGGGAAGGCATGATCTGGTCAGGCGAAGAGGTTCCGGTACTCAATAATTCAATGGCTTTTAACTGATCAATATCATTATTAAATAATTTCCTAACAGCAAGGGCAGTCATTTGTGCATTGCTGTGAGTGGACGTACCATCTTTTGCAAGTGCATAAAACCTGTTTTTGATTCCATTATTTCTTAACACAATGGCTTTAGACCTGGAAGGTGTATCGTTGATATATCCCAGGTATTCCTCCATTTCATCATTAGAAACCGGATCATTTGGAAAAAAAGAAGATGTATTATTTATGTAGACCTCTTTAAGCGACATTTTAATTGATTAGTTTACTCCTGAATATTGTTGTTTCTGTTTTTTAATACGCCGGGATAAAAATGGCTTGAAAAATATAGCATCAATTGTTAATATAACCGGTGCTGCTATAAACAATGCAATTATAAGATAATATTTGTACGCAACAAGCCAGGCTGTCTTATTTTTTCTTTTAGCTATGATACCAGCCCATACAGCAAATATCTTACTGGCTTTTGATTCAATGAACATTAAATTATATTTTACCACAACCGCTTTTTGTTCAATAAGTTCGTCCTGTAAGCCTTCGAAATTTCTCTTGGTTAGATATTTTTCTATTGTGTTACCAAATATTTTACTATGATCAATATCAGCATCACAAACACCTGGTTTTGGAAAAATATTCAGGTAACGTTCTTTTTTTCCCCTGAACATCCAGTGAAAAATGGTAACAAAGCTGATGAAGTTTGCATGTTTGTCAACCAAAGCAATATTACCGACCAGTTTTGCACCTGATTCTTTCAACAATTTTTTAATTCGTTCCATGGCACTGATCCACATATTGCGTGCACCGGTAATGGTTATTACAGGCGTGTTCTTTAAAACTTCTTTTATCGATGAATGATGCAAGATTGTATTGGAAGGGATACTTGGCGATAGAAACCATGCCTGGTATCCGAGTATGATCAGATCATAAGATGTTTCTTTTAATTGAAAAGGTTGTAATTCGCCGGTTACACCCATTACACAGTCGGGCATTACAGCAAAAAAACTTTTACCTGTCCATGGAAAAGGGTAGGCGGTTACAGGTTCAACACGAATGGTTTCTATTGAATTGCCGGCTTGCAGGAGCGGTGAGGTCAGGCTATCAATAATATCACCCAGTTGCCCGGATTGGGAATAATAGATGACCAATATTTTTTTGCTCATGCGATCCGGAATTGTTACAATGGAGTTTTTAAAACGGTTGATGTTTTGCTGTAATCATAAATTACCTGCTGAAGAAATGCTGAAAGATCTTTAAAATTTGTGCGTATTAGCTTTGCGTCTGCTTCAAGTTCTTTTTTGTATTTAACGATCTTGGGAGCATTTTCCTGGATGATAACACGTAGGAAGCGAAATTCAATATTATCTAGATTATTTGATATAGCTTTTTCCAGTTTTATGCGCCCGGATTTAAACAGATCCAGTTTTTCTTTTGCAGTTTTTACCAGGCCCGATTTTCTCATCAATAATGCACCTTCAAAAGCTTCTTTTTCAATAATTGAAAGTCTCTTTAGGATAACCAATTGGGAATTTATTACATCAAGTTTATCAGAAGACATAGCGGCGTAGAAAACGGACCGGTCGAAATGTTGCCCGTTGTTTTTTCCCTGAACAAATATGCCTGCAAATAAAAACAACATGCTAAAAATAAGACTGAACCTCATCGTATAATTCATGAATGATTAAGCGGCAAATATACTGGTTTTATTTTTTGTTATAACCCATACAAACAAGAGGGCATTTGAATGTTAGAATGTCTTTATCGGTGTAACTTATCTATTAATAAAAAACAGTATATCCATGTATTATCTAGCATTTTTTTTAACTTTAAAACTTTACTACATAAGCGATATATTATTAGCCAAGAAATACCACTTGCTGAACTGAAATATTTTATTAAAACCAACAAACATTTGCCCAATATACCTTCTGCAAAAGAAGTGGCAGATAATGGAATTGAGTTAGGTGCTATGAATGCAAAATTGTTAGAGAAGATAGAAGAACTGACGTTGTATATTTTGCAGCAGCAAAAGGAAAATGATTCAATGAGAAAGGAAATAACGGAAATTAAGATGATGATCAAATCAAAATAAGCGAAACATTAATATCAACTAGTTGGTTGAAAAAGGACTCATTTTTAGATTGATTTTAATTTAACCATATAAGCTTGTACATTTGCCTCCCATAAAATGATTTTTTTATTTTTTGGATTGGAGAGTTGTCCGAGTGGCTGAAGGAGCACGCTTGGAAAGCGTGTATACGGGAAACTGTATCGAGGGTTCGAATCCCTCACTCTCCGCAAATCTTTTCTTTCTCTCATTCCAACAGTTTTTCCATTTGCATGCTGCGGGAACCCTTTATGAGGATCTGTGCATCCCGGAATACCTGTTGACTATACCATGATTTTGCTTCATTCACATTCAAAAAGTGTATAAACTCATCCGGGAGATCATGGTAATCACTTCCCACCAACACAACTTTGTGCCATTTACTTTGTTTGATCAGATCCACCAATGCTTCATGTTCATGGAGGCTTTCATTTCCCAGTTCCATCATCCCTCCAAGCATCAGCACTTTTTTATCTCCCTGCATATGGGCAAAATTCTCAACGGCTGCTTTCATACTGGATGGATTGGCATTGTATGCATCCAATATGATCTTGTTACTGTTTAATTCAATTAATTGTGAGCGGCTGTTGGAAGGGGAATAATTTTCCAACGCTTCTTTAATCTTATCATCACCAACCTTGAAATATTTTCCAACACATACGGCCGCTAATACATTAGGTAAATTGTATTCGCCCACCAATTGCATTTTTATTTCATGGATATTGGCTCCTTTATTAATGGTTACGTGCAGAAATTCATCAGCAGTTTGTTTCTTTTCTGCACCAACAATATCAGCGTTTGTTTTTCCATAATTTATAACGGTCTGTATGCCGTTACTCATCTCAACTAAATAATCATAATCATTATAAATGAAAGCAACGCCATCGTTTTTTTTCAAATAATCAAACAATTCTCCTTTACCTTTTTTTACTCCTTCAACTCCGCCAAATCCTTCCAGGTGTGCCTTCCCACAGTTTGTGATCATTCCATGAGTGGGCAAAGTGTATTTACAATATCCTTCTATTTCCTTTTGATGATTAGCGCCCATTTCTATCACAGCGATCTCTGCATCGGCCTTTATTTTTAAAATGGTTAATGGAATTCCAATATGGTTATTCAGGTTTCCTTCGGTAGTATAGGTCTTGAAGGTAACGGATAAAACAACATGAATTAATTCCTTAGTTGTTGTCTTGCCATTGCTGCCGGTTATGGCAATAAACGGGATATTAAATTGCTCCCGGTGTTTCTTTGCCAGTTGTTGTAATGTTTCCAGGCAATCAGCTACCTGTATCACCTGTTTATTTTGTATGTCGGTCTCTTCATCAACGATACAATATGCTGCTCCATCATCTATCGCCTGTTGCGCATATTCATTGCCGTTAAAATTCGGTCCTTTTAATGCAAAGAAAATATCGCCTTTTTTTATTTTTCTTGAATCTGTTTCTATAGAAGGATATTTTAAAAAGAGTCGGTATAGATCATTTATTTCCATGAAGACAAAAATAGGGTAAATAGCTATTAACCGTTAGCTTGCAGCTATTAGCTAGCGGCTAATAGCTTAATTGTAAAAAACAAAAACCCCTTCAAACTTATCGCCTGAAGGGGTTCAATTATTTTAAAAACTTATTATTATTTTTTACGTTTGTTTTGTTTGCGTTTCCCAAAAAGGTTACCTTCTTTAAATCCTTTTCCTTCAGGTGCTCCAAGATAAGTTTGAGCGCAACGGAATCCAACAGTACTGGCTCCCTGATCTTCCTGCATAAACCTGCGTGAACCCGGTGTTAACCAATATGGCCTGTCATTCCAGCTACCACCTTTGATAACCCTGGACTGATCACTGATCAGTGAAGTTATTCCGTAGCCATAAAATACCTGGCTGGCAGAATCTCCATCCAGATAATTGATCACATTATTATGCTGGTAATTTGAACGGTTTTTTACTTCTTCATCAGAAATGTCTGTCTTTTTCAAGCGTCCCATACTATCTCTTTCATATTCGCCGGAACTGTTTTTATAAAATTTCTGAAATTTATTACCCCGGAAATAGTTAAAATCCTGTCCGTCTAATGAAGTCATTGGTCTGTAAACATCACCAACCCACTCGCTCACATTACCACTCATATTGTATAGACCAAAAGAATTCGGGTAAAATGCCTTTACTGGACCCGGAATAGCAGCACGGTCATTTAAACCTCCTGCAATCCCCATGTTATCACCACTTCCACGTTTAAAGTTTGCTAAAAACTTGCCCTGCCATGCTCCTCTGCGGTTGTCTCTTAAACCGTTTGGATTTTTGCTCCATGAGTAAATTTGCTGGTTTGAACGTAGTTCCTCACCTCTGCTTCCTTCTTTTTTACTTGGTGATGGATTTTGATCTAATAATCCATAAGCAGCATATTCCCACTCAGCTTCTGTTGGTAAGCGATATCCCTGGCCGAGTATACCATCTTCCATTCTTACTGTGCTTCTTGGTTTGCCATTTACATCTTTGAGAGCACCCTTTTTTGGTTTGTTTCTACCCTGAATCATTTCAGGATTCATTAAATATGCATCTGTATTAAAAGAACCATCAGCACCTGAACCTTTCATTTCTCTTTTAATAGCATCCTTTTTAAGGTATCCTTTTTCAACTAAATTCAATTCATTTACACGATCTGTTCTCCAGATACAAAAATCGTGTGCCTGCTGCCAGGAAACACCCACAACCGGATAATAATTATAAGATGGATACCTGAAATAATATTCTACATATGGTTCGTTATAAGCAAGCTCTTCTCTCCAAACAAGTGTATCTGGTAAGCTTTTATTCATGATAAGCGTATCGTTACTGAAGGTATTCTCCAGCCAATACAAGTATTCCCTGTAGTGAACATTGGCTACTTCCGTCTCATCAATAAAGAATGAAGGTACTGTGACCCTGCGTGGAACATTATTCCAGTCACCCATAACATCTTCTTCTTTTGCCCCCATTACAAATGAACCTCCCTGTACGAATACAAGACCTGGACCAGCTTTTGGGTATTTTAGTTTGGAAACGTGGAAATTCCCCATTTTCTTATCGTCATAATTCCAGCCGGTTACACCGGATTTACTTTTCTTTTTGGAGCATGAACTTAAAGTTAGGGCTGCTAATGCCGCGATGATCAGATTTCTGCCTGAAAAAATTTTTTGCATGTTCATTCGTTTTGCAATTGGTTAACGACTGGTTTTCTTTTATTATTGTATTGAGGTTACACGAGATGCGAATATAAATACTTTAAATGAAACTCAAATAATATTAAAAAGAAAGCAAAAAAAATCTGAATACGATCTTTTTAAATCCCAAGTAAATTTTGCCACTCCCAATTATCTCCTATATTTGCAATCAGAACGTTCATTATCAACAGAATTTAAAGTATTTACACAATATTTTTTAAATAAGTGACGTTTTTAGTTCTTTAAATTTCAGAGAAAATAGTTTTCTTTGTAGGTTTACAATTCATTTGTTTTCAGTATAATTGAGAATATTATTATAGTCTTTTTAACAAGAAATTATATTTTTTATTGGTGATTTGAAGAAATCTGCTATTTTTACAACTTAATAAAATATTTAAATCAACGCTTATAGAGGTAAGTCTACCTAACCAAGACAATTCAATCGCATGAAACAAGCAACTTTGAAACTAACTGCCCTAGTTATGTTACTGGGAGGCGCATTCGCATCAACCAATGCACAACAGACGTCAACAATAAATGTGGTGACTTCCGCAGTTCCTTTTTTACGTATTTCACCTGATGCCCGTGCAGGCGGTATGGGTGAGCTAGGTATTGCAACAAGTCCGGATGCAAATTCTAATTTCTGGAATATAGCAAAAACTCCATTTAACAGCGATAAAGGCGGAATTGCAGTGTCTTATACTCCATGGTTAAAGGATCTGGGGCTTAATGATGTATACTATATGTCATTGGCTGGGTATTACAAATTAGACGATATGTCGGCTTTATCTGCTTCTGTAAGATATTTCAGCTTAGGAAGCATCCAGTTTACTGATGCATCAGGAAATGCGTTAAATACCTTCCGTCCAAGAGAATTTGCAATTGATCTGGGGTATTCCAGAAAACTATCAAAAAAATTCGCTTTGGGAATTGCAGTACGTTATATTAATTCTGATCTGGTTGGAGCTTCAGTAATAAATACCGGATCAGTTTATAAAAAAGGCAGCTCAGTTGCTGGAGATATTCACTTGTTTCATACTGGTGCTAAAGAAAACGGACAAGGTTTTAACTGGGGCGTAGCTTTAAGCAACCTTGGTTCTAAAATTTCCTATTCAAATGATGCTACTCAAAAAGATTATATTCCTGCTAATTTTGGAATAGGTGCTTCATACACCAAAGTGTTTGACGCTGAAAATAAATTATCTTTTGGTTTAGATCTTAATAAATTACTGGTTCCTACTCCTCCTACAAATGCAGAGATTGCTGCTAATCCAAATGCAATTACAGAATATCGCACTAAAGGCGTTGTAAGTAGTTGGTTCAGTTCTTTTGGTGATGCACCGGGTGGCGAAGAATTACGTGAAGTAAGCGCTTCAATTGGTGCTGAGTATATGTATAAAAACCAGTTTGGTTTTAGGGCAGGTTATTTCTACGAACACCAAGATAAGGGTGGTCGCAAGTATTTTACTTTGGGTGCTACATTAAAATACAATATTGTTGGATTGGACCTGTCTTATGTATTACCAACAGGAAGTGGTGTTAATCGTAATCCGTTATCTAACACTTTACGTTTTGGTTTAAAATTTGATATTAAAGGAAAATAATAAATAAACATATTTAATGAAAAGCGCTCTGTTTTACGGAGCGTTTTTTTTAGTGTGTCAGGCATGGTAATAAGCTATAGGGTGTAAGTCCCGAACGAGAGTTGCAGTACTTATCGTTAGCCAATTGCAAGGGTGTCCAATGTGAATTGGAATCTGAAGGAAGCAGGCGGCAAATATTCGAGCC
>JANOPU010000295.1:0-1761 GCA_031422055.1 Ferruginibacter sp. | reverse complement strand
TGGAAATGCATGCGAATAGTACTTTTTTCATATTTATATTCATTTTTATTGTGTAAATATCTGTATTATTTGGTTATAATTAAAATATTCCTCCTATCTTTGCGCTCCCAAATTTATGGCTAAACAGGCACTTATTAAACAGGACGGAACAATAGTTGAAGCACTTAGTAATGCTATGTTCAAGGTAAAGTTAGAGAATGGTCATGAGATTCTGGCTACAATTTCGGGTAAAATGAGGATGCATTATATCCGTATCCTGCCAGGTGATAAAGTGGGTGTGGAAATGAGCCCGTACGATTTAACAAGGGGTAGAATTATATTCCGATACAAGTAAAGAAAAGCTATTAGCATTATCTATTAGCCATTAACAAATAGAATAAAATATAATAAAATGAAGGTAAGAGCTTCAATAAAAAAACGCAGCGTTGATTGCAAGATCGTAAGGAGAAAAGGGCGCCTGTATGTAATCAACAAAAAGAATCCACGCTTTAAGCAGAAGCAAGGATAATTTATGATGTATGATGTTGGATGTATGATATCCTTCATCGCATATCACAAATCATAAATCTAAAAATCATAAATCTTAAATAAATTATGGCTCGTATTGCCGGTATAGACATACCAAAAAATAAAAGAGGCGAAATTGGTCTTACCTACATATATGGTATCGGCCGTTCTACAGCTCAGTACATCCTGACCAAAGCAGGTATTGACTTTAATAAAAAAGTTAACCAGTGGAATGATGACGAGCAGACTGCCATCCGTAATGTAATAAACAGCGAGTTTAAAACAGAAGGTGCCCTGCGCAGTGAAACCCAGATGAACATTAAGCGTTTGCTTGATATCGCCTGCTACCGTGGATTACGCCATCGTAAAGGATTACCTGTTCGTGGACAACGTACACGTACCAACAGTCGTACAAGAAAAGGTAAACGTAAGACGGTTGCCGGCAAGAAGAAAGTAGCTAAAAAATAAAGTAACTAAGCTAATGGCTAACAACTATTAGCTTATGGCTTTTATATGACTTGTTCTTTTGAATCAACGCCAGATCGTATAAGTCAGCAGGAGGGTTGATTCAATCCCGGTAAAACCAGGATATCATTTTAAACGATTACCTATTTTTTAAAAAAATTATGGCAAAGGCACAAAGCGCAAAAGCGGCTTCGAAAAAAAGAGTAGTAAAAGTAGACAGCTACGGTGATGCTCACGTAACAGCAAGTTTTAACAACATTATCATCAGTTTAACCAATAAGACAGGCCAGGTTATTTCATGGTCTTCTGCAGGTAAAATGGGATTTAAAGGTAGCAAGAAGAACACGCCTTATGCAGCCCAGATGGCAGGTGCAGATGCTGCAAAAGTAGCAGTAGATGCAGGTTTGAAGAGAGTGGATGTTTATGTAAAAGGACCCGGAAGCGGCCGTGAAGGTGCGATCCGTTCCTTATCTCAAAATGGTTTGGAAATAGCCATGATCAAAGATGTAACACCATTACCACACAATGGTTGCAGGCCTCCGAAAAAGAGAAGAGTATAAGCTATTTTGAATTATAAATTTTAAATGTTGAATTAAAAACCATTCAAAATTTATAATTCAACATTCAAAATAATTATTAACGGGTGCATTATTCATTTTAAAAGGTCTTTATAATGATGCACCGTCACTAAAAGACCAATACTACAATTATGGCACGTTATACAGGGCCCAAAACAAAGATCTCCCGCAGGTTTGGAGAGCCTATCACAGGCAACGGTAAGTGGTTAAC
>JANOPU010000294.1:0-22641 GCA_031422055.1 Ferruginibacter sp. | reverse complement strand
ATACCATTGAGCCTGTTATCAATTCTAAACCGGTTAAATAGTTTTTAAAGAACAACATGATAGCAAATATCAACAGCATATGGTACATATATATACCGTATGAAATTTCACCTAAATAAGATAATATCGGGGACCTGAATTTAATGATACTCTTATCGATAAGCGCCACTCCTATGATAAGATAAAGAAACATAAAATCTATTAAAAGCCCTGAAGCCACTGGTATATTAAAAATTGAATTCCAGATAATATGATCAATGTTTACATGAAAGGTTAGATATATTGCTAAAACCAGGTAAATAAACATTTGAACCGGTTTCTTATATATAAATAATTCAGATAAAGGGCGTTGCCTGTTATAAATAAAATATGCTCCAAGACCCCCAATTGCCATGGCTTCAAAACTGAAAGTGTTTACGATATAAGCAAACAATTCATTCTTAGTAAAATAAGTAACAACTAATATTAATGTAATCTTCAATAATATTATTGAAATAAGAATGGGTAATATCTTTTTTTTGCCGAATTTAAAAATTGGAGCCCATATCAGGTAAAAGACTTCTTCAACCCCGATAGACCATAAAGGTTCCAGCAAATGATGCCCGAAATAAAAAGTAACCAATCCGGGTAAAAAGAAAATAAAGTAATACCAAACCTGTCTAAAACTATAAGGGATCTCATAATTAATTTTCAATAAACTCAATAGCTCGGGTAAAATTAAAGTACCGATAAAAAAAAGTAAAAAGTAAAGAGGCCATATTCTTAATACCCGTTTTAAATAAAACTTTTTTATGCTGACTGTTCCGGTTTGATTGTGTTCTTTTAAAAGAAGATAAGTGATCAAAAATCCACTCAGAACAAAAAAGAAAGTAACTGCATTTCCTCCGTTTCTGAACAAACTCAACCATTCAAAATTTTCAAGTCCATTTTTTTTTCGAATCGTTTCTGAATGATGCATTAAAACAAAAAATGCCGCAAAAAACCTTAGTGAATTTAATCCTTCAAAAAAGGAGATGTTATTGTATTTTTTCATAATTATTCTTCCAGGTATCAACTGGTAATTGCATAGCCGTTTAATGTCAGGTATTTTTACAGCTTGTATTATGTAGCTAGCTGTGCTTAAAATCTATTAGGATCTTTATTAAAGTAACAACATAATTAAGTTATTGAAAACTAAATTTCAAATTTTCTATTACTTTAATCTGATTTTAAAGGAACTGTTTTTGTTATAGGAAATAAAATGTTGAAAAGTATTAAAGAAGCAATATTTCTGTATTATTGATCATCTTTTTAAAAATTGAGTATATTATTAAACATTTTGTCACATATACTGTTTTACCTTTAATGATATTTTAGTTTCATGAGCCCAATCATTTCTGTATCTAATCTTTACAAGAATTTTAATGACATTAATGCAGTGAATGATCTTTCATTTTCTGTTAATGAAGGAGATATTTATGGTTTTTTGGGTCAAAACGGTGCAGGTAAATCCACAACAATACGCATGTTGCTCACCTTGATAAAACCCAGCAGCGGTCAAATCAGCATATTTGGTAAAGCGCTGGATACAAACAGGCATCATATCCTGCAACAAACAGGTGCTATCATAGAACGCCCCGATATGTATAAATATCTCTCTGCCTATGATAACCTTTTCATTTTTGCAAAAATGAGCGGAATAAAAACCAGCCGTAAGCTTATTATGGATCAATTGGCAATGGTTGGTCTTGCAGACAGAAGCGGTAGTAAAGTAAAAACCTATAGTCAGGGAATGAAACAACGTTTGGGTATTGCTATTGCATTGGTGCATGATCCCAGGCTGATCATCCTGGATGAGCCTACGAACGGACTTGATCCGCAGGGTATTGCAGATATGAGAAATCTTATCCTTCAATTGAGTAAAGAAAGAGGGAAAACTATTTTGGTATCTTCTCACTTATTGAGCGAAATAGAATTGATCGCTAACCGAATGATCATCATTCATAAGGGGAAAAAAATAGCAGAAGGGAAAGTCTCAGAATTACTTGATCCCACTAATACATTGGTGCAACTGGAAACAACAGATGATGTATCTGCAATAAATAAATTACAATCTACCGAATGGGCTTCGAATGCAAAACCCGGTAATAATCATATAGTGCTTACCATAAAAAAAAGTGAGATACCGGCACTCGCTGAAAAAATGATTGAAATGAATATTGGAATTATAGCTATCAAACCACGGCATTCGCTAGAAGATTATTTCTTATCTCTAACAAATACGGAAGCTAATGTATAAGCTTTTACAAATAGAATTGTATAAGATATCTAAACGGTCACGTACTTATATTGCATTTGCGGCAATTACTGCCATTGTACTCATATTCCAGTTTGCATTTAAAGCTGATGGTAAAAGCTATATGAATCTGATGTTGCAAAGTGTGCAGGATAATTTTGAAATAGATAAAGGCAAAGCGATCAATGGTTATTTTATGTGTTATATTATTTTAAACACATTATTGATACAGGTTCCTATTTTGGTTGCACTCATTGCCGGCGATGCAATTTCTGGTGAAGCAAATATGGGAACCTTAAGGCTTATGTTAACTAAGCCTGTAAGCCGCACACAGATCATTTTGGTAAAATTCACAGCATCAGTCATTTTTACAATTATGCTTTTGGTCTGGATGGCCGTTATGGCCTTGTTTATCAGTTTACTTATTTTCGGCGCAGACGATATGCTGATCTTCAGAGTTAAGGGCGAAGAGTCGCAGATATTGCAAATAACAAAAGATGATATTATGTGGCGTTACTTTGCTGCATTTGGATATGCAGCTGTGGCATTGACAGTGATTGCAGCCCTTGCTATGTTATTATCCATCTTTGCAGAGAATTCAATAGGTCCGATCATTGCTACTTTTTGTATTGTGATCGTTTGTACCATTATTTCAAATATTAATATTCCAGTCATAGAAAAAAATATTAAACCCTGGTTGTTTACCTCTTACCTTGTGGGTTGGAAAGGGTTCTTTTATATTGGCACTACCGATGAAGGACAGCCTATAAAAGGAAGTATAGAAAACTGGCCGGCTATCCGCAACAGCTTAAACATATTACTTGCACATATTTTTATTTTACTAAGTGCATCAGTATTAATTTTTAAAAGGAAAGATATTTTATCCAAAAAGCAGCATACATGATAAAAAAGACCGGACTTTGTTTGTTTTTAATGATTTTATTTGGTGTAGTACTTTATGCACAGGATATAAATATGCTCGTTGCAAATGCAAAAAAAAAGATGGATAAAGTGAATGATTATGAAGCTTCAGGAAGGATGAAAACCAATGTTGCTTTTTTAAAGGTTCCGGTAGCTGATGTAAAAATATTTTTTAAAAAGCCGAATAAGCTCAAAATAAAAAGTGATAAAGGCATTTCGTTTATCCCCAAAGGAGCTGTAAGTATCAATGTCAGTAATATCCTTGGCGAAAAAGATTATACCATTATCGATGCAGGATCTGAAAAGATGGGAAACACAGTAGTAAGGGTTGCTAAGCTATTGCCGACTGATGATAACAGTGATGTAGTGCTCTCTACTATTTATATTGACCCGGTAAATAATCTGGTTGTAAAATCAAAAACCACTACAAAGGAAAACGGAACTTTCGAATTGGAAATGACCTATAAAAAATTCATGGAAATGGGCCTACCTGATCAGATCATTTTTTCATTCAATACAAAAGATTACAAACTGCCCAAAGGAGTAACATTTGATTTTGATGATGGCACCGAACAAAAAAAACCTACTGGCATTAAAAATAAAAAAGGCAGAGCAGAAATTAACTTTAGTAACTATAAAATAAACAAAGGGATTTCTGATGATGTGTTTAAATAAATTGAACACGAATTGTTGCCACGAATTTCACGAATTATGGTTTATATTTCATATTCGTGTAATTGGTTCTTCAAAATTCGTGTTATAAATAATTTACTCCTCAATCCTCTCATCAACCGCATTGGCAATTACAGCAGAGCTTATATTTTTTAACGGGTTCTTGTATTGTCTTTCATATTCAGCCCTGTTGTTGATAATATCTATACATTTATACAATGCTTCCCTTAAAGAAGATTCATCAGCAATGCCTTTTCCTGCAATGTCGAAAGCAACTCCATGATCGGGTGAAGTTCTTACAGCTTTTAATCCGGCAGTAAAGTTAACGCCTTCACCCAATGCTAATGATTTAAAAGGGATCAATCCCTGATCGTGATAAATAGCCAGCACTGCATCAAATTTTTCATATTGCGTTCTGGCAAAAAAAGCATCAGCAGGGTAGGGTCCAAAACAAAAAATATCCCGTTGTTTTGCATCCTTTATGGCAGGCCTGATTATTTCCTCATCTTCTTTTCCTATCAATCCTTCATCACCGGCATGTGGATTTAATGCCAGCACGGCAATTTTAGGTTTAGGTATTAAAAAATCTTTTTTCAGTGATTGGTTCATCACCTGTAGTTTGCTTAATATGCTTTCACGGGTAACCAATTGCGCTATTTCCTTTACCGGCACATGTTCTGTAAGCAAGGCCACTTTCATGTTTTCAGCAATCATAAACATGGCAACATCTTTTGCTCCGAATAAATTTTTCAAAAAAGGAGTATGCCCGGTAAAATTAAAACTGGCAGATTGAATATTCTTTTTGTGTATCGGGGCTGTTACAAGACCATCGATCATTCCGGCCTTTAATGCATCAGACGCTATACTTAAACTGATGCCCGCATACTTACCACCAATGTCATTGAGTTGACCGGGTGTTACAGCAATATCTTCTTCCCAGCAATTATAAACATTTACCTGTTTTGGGTTTACCTTACTGGAGTCTTTAACAATAGCTGCATTGATATTGATATCAGGTAAACTCTTACGGTAAAAATTGATCACTTTATTATTTCCAAAGATCACGGGAGTGCATATGTCAAGTATCCTGTTGTCGCCCAGTGTTTTAATGATGATCTCTGGTCCTATCCCGTTAATATCGCCACACGTAAATCCGATAATTGGTTTTTTATCAACACCTGTATTCATTTTATTTCAATATTTATACTGTGTAAAAGTACAACATCCATAGCTAAAAATGAGTTTGTAATTAATGGCGGTACATTGTAATTCACAATTTTCATTGGTTGATATTTATTGAATATTTCTGGTATTTAGTAAAAAATTTGATTAATTTTAGAAAGCTGGTTTTATGAAACATCATTGGCATGCAAAAATCTCATACTAAAAACGTGAAAAGATCACTGCAAATCTTATGCTTCAGCATTTTTTTATTCCTTGCAAGTAAATCAAAAGCAGACGATGTTTGGATCCCATTTGGACAGAATCTTGTTAATCCGCCGATTTGGAAGTATAAAGGCGGCGGAACCAATCTGGATGCCGTTGCCTGGAAAACTTTAGGTTATACAGAAACTGGTTGGGTGAGTGGTGGTTCAGCACTTGGATTTGGAGCCAGCCCGCCGGCCCGTAATACAGCCATACCTGAAAATACTACTACAGGTGGCGGTGGCGCTGTCGGTGTAAGGTATCCTACCATGTATTTTAGAAGAGTAATAAACATACCAACTTTAGCAGTCTATGTAAATTTTCTCTTAAGAACCAAGTTTGATGATGGTATTGTAGTCTGGATAAATGGTACACAGGCTTATATTAATAATATTACTGCTGCGCCTGCTTATGCCACACTGGCAACTGCCTCCATTGCAAATAACGGGGCTGATATCTATTCTGCTACCATAAATAATTCATTGTTTGTTGCAGGTGATAATATCATTGCAGTTGAGATACACCAGAGTGCTTTGAATAGTTCTGATCTTTTTTTCGATCTGGAATTAACAGGTGTGAATATACCGCAGCCTGCGGATGTTGTATTTTTTCCTTTTGGCCAAAATCTGGGCGGTGCACCGGCGTGGAAATATAAAGGCGGCGGAACAAATTTAGATGCAGTAGCCTGGAAGGATCTGGCTTATGCAGAGCCATCATGGGTTACCGGTAGTTCCGCGTTGGGGTTTGGTACAAATCCCCCGGTTAGGAATACTGCTATACCTGAGAATGCCACAGCAGGCGGTGGAGGTGTTTCTGGTGCCAGATATCCAACCATGTACTTTAGAAAAATAGTGAATGTTCCTGATCCGAATATTTTTTCCGGGTTCAGTATTAAATCAAAATTCGATGATGGTATTGTTGTTTGGGTAAACGGAGTTGAAGCGTATCGAAATAATATCAATGCCAATCCTTTATATGCAGATTTGGCTCCTTTAGCCATAACAAATAATGGGGCAGATATATATACTGCAAGTGTACCTAAAACCATGTTTACTGCCGGTAATAATATCATTGCAGTTGAAATTCATCAAAATGCAGTTACAAGCAGCGACCTGTTTTTTGATATGGAATTAACAGGATTGTCTTCAACAATCAGTTCGCTTACCCGCGGGCCTTATTTGCAGGTTGGTAAAGAAGATTCTATTACCATACGATGGAGAACAAATATACCTACTGATTCAAGGGTTACCTGGGGAACTACTTTTGGAACATATACCAATTCATATGATTTGGCAGCGCTTACTACAGAACATATTGTTCGCATAGGCGGTTTAACTGCCGATAGAAAATACTGGTACACCATCGGCAGCACCAACCAATTGTTACAGGCAAGCAGCTCAAATTATTTTTTAACCTTACCGCGTTTTAATACATCCCGTAAACTTCGTTTTTTAGCTATCGGCGATTGTGGCAATGCTTCAGTGAACCAGGTAAATGTAAAAAATACTTTTCTCAATTATATCGGATCCAATGATGTAGATGCTATGATACTGCTGGGAGACAATGCTTATAATACAGGAACTGATATTGAATTTCAAACCAAGTTTTTTGATATTTATAAAGATGATATTTTAAAGAATATTAAGCTTTATCCTGTGCCGGGTAATCATGATTATGGAAATAGTTTAACGTTTACCGGGTTAAGGAATATGCCTTATCACCAGAGTTTTACTGTTCCAATGGCTGGTGAAATGGGAGGGGTGCCTTCAGGAGTGTCTAATTATTACTCGTTTAATGTTGGGGATGTTCATTTTATTTCACTTGATTCTTACGGTAAGGATGATTCGAACACTACCACAATGTATGATACAAGCGGAGCCCAGGCAACCTGGCTGAAAGCTGACCTGGCTGCCAACACAAAAAAATGGACGGTAGCTTATTTTCATCACCCGCCATATACCAAAACAAGCCATACATCTGATACAGAAACAGATCTGATAAAAATAAGAGAAATATTCATACGCATACTTGAACGCAATGGCGTTGACCTGGTTTTATGTGGACATTCCCATGGTTATGAAAGAAGCTATTTGCTGAAAGGTTTTTATAATACTTTTGCCAGTCCTTTACTGGATGCCGATTTTAATGCAGCAACTCATACTGCAACAGGCAATACACAAAATGGAAAATATGATGGAACCGCCAACTCCTGTTCCTATACCTATAATTCAGGCAAGTATAACCATGGATCCATGTATATTGTTTCAGGCTCTGCAGGACAACTGAGCGGAACAACTCCTTCCGACACGCAGAACTGTATGTACTATACGAATGCAGCCAATGGGGGCTGCCTGTACTTTGAAGTTGACAGTAACCGCATTGATGTGAAATTCATTTCCTATGCAACTGCACCTACACCTGTTGTGCGTGACCAGTTTACCATTTTTAAAGATGTGAACAAAGTGCAGGATTTTATTGTCCTTCCCAATACTCCTCTAAGCGTAAGCGCATCGTGGAGAGGTAATTACCTGTGGCCAAATAACGGTTCGGCAACAACGCAGGGAGTATCAATCAATACTTCTACAGTTGGCGATTATAATTATATAGTAAGGGATGCAAACAGTTGCCTGAAAGATTCATTTCATGTGGTAGTAACATTGCCACTGTCTGTATTGGTACATTCGTTTACTGCCAAACTTAATGGAGACATTGTTTTGCTCGACTGGTCCACAGAACAGGAGACCAATAATAAATTCTTTACCATTGAAAGATCAACAGATGGTAATACATTTTCATACTTTGGCAGGTTGAATGGTGCGGGAACCTCATCATCACTAAAAAAATATCATCTGAACGATCTTCATCCTGCTGAAGGAGTTAATTATTACAGGCTGTCACAAACAGATATGGACGGAGTGATCAAAAATATTGAAGTAAAAAGAATAACTTATAAAGGCAGCAAAGACTTCAGGGCTACCGTTCTAAATGCAGGAAACGGGGTGATGAATATTGCCATGCACAATACTTCAGGTGGAATCATTCAAATGAGGGTAATTGATATGATGGGAAGAGAGGTTTTAAGAGAAACTATTAATCCGGTAACCGGGGATATTACCCATACCATTCAATTAAACAAAGGAGCTTATGTGCTGATGCTGGTTAACGGCAATGGCCAGGTTATCAATTCTAAAATTATTGCTGATTGATCAACTGACTGTCTTGATTTTATAGCTATACAAAATTAAATTTTACTTTTTCAGGTAAAATAGTCCTTCTTTGGTAACAGTGTTTACGTAAAATATACAGGATTGTTTTTTTGGAATTAGGATATCGGCATATTACTTCCCCGTAATTCTACCAGGTAATTCTACCTGAAAAAATCTGGGCCTTCGCTTAAAATAATACACAATAAATAAGCTGAATAAGCGTATATATATATTAAGGTGTAGAAAAACTACATATTCTATCCAATATATATATAAAACAAACAAAGTGAAGCGTTTTTTACAAATCATGTTAGTTATTATTTCAATCAATGCAAAGGCAGATGATGTAATAATTCCTTATGGTAAAAACAATGTGATCGGCCCGGTATGGAAATACAAAGGTGGTGGAACAAATCTGGATGCTGTTAGCTGGAAAGTTTCAGCATATGGAGAACCGGGTTGGATTACTTCAAATAAATCAGCTTTCGGTTATGGTACAGGGTTACCAGTAAAAAATTCTACCATTCCTGCTGATGCTTCTGCAGGCGGAGGTGGAGTAACGGGAGCAAGATACTCAACCCTTTATTTCCGGAACGCAGTTTTTATTGTTGACCCCAATGTTTATACGGGCAATTTTCGATTAAATATAAAAGCGGATGATGGGGTGGTGGTTTGGGTGAATGGTGCAGAAGCATACAGAAGCAACATGCCTGCAGGAGTTCCGGCTTATGCAACTTTAGCTTCAGCATCTGGAAATCCCGCTACTGTTTTAACTACTACGATCAACAAATCATTTTTCAATGCCGGCAACAATATCATTGCCGTAGAAGTTCATCAACGCAGTACATTAAATAATGCTGATGGAAACGATTTCTTTTTTGATATGGAATTGAGGGGTATGAATGCAAGTCTTACCAGAGGACCTTATCTTCAGGTTGGAAATGAAACAGGCGTCACCGTAAGGTGGAGAACATCCGTTGCTTCTAATTCCATGATCACCTGGGGAACTGTTTTTGGAATTTATCCAAATGTTGTTAGTGATGCAACATCAACTACTGAACATATACTTAGAATTACCGGCCTTACTCCCGATATAAAATATTATTATACCATTGGCAATACAACGCAGGTGATTTCTTCCGCCATTACCAACTATTTTGTTACAGCACCAGCTTCCACTTCAACAAGAAAATTTCGTTATGTGGCCATTGGTGATTGTGGGAATGCTTCTGCCAATCAACGGGATTCAAAAGATGCATTTCTGAATTATATGAACGGCACCAATGTTGATGCGATGATCACATTGGGAGATAACGCTTATAGCTCTGGCTTGGATAATGAATTTCAGCTCGAGTTTTTTGATATTTATAAAGATGACATCTTAAAATTCAACAAGCTATATATGGCACCGGGTAACCATGATTACGGAAGTACCCAGGCCAATGCCGGAGTAAGAAACAACGCGTATTATAATAGTTTTACTGCACCTGTTGCTGCAGAATGCGGAGGAGTAGCTTCTGGTACGGAAGCTTATTATTCATTTGATATCGGTAATGTTCATTTTCTTTCTCTGGATTCTTATGGAAAAGAAAATGCAAATACAACCCGTATCTATGATACTCTAGGTGCACAGGTTACCTGGATAAAGAATGACCTGGCTGTCAATACAAAAAGATGGGTGGTTGCTTATTTTCACCACCCACCATATACCAAAACTAGCCACACTTCTGATACAGAACAGGAACTGATCGATATCAGGGAAAGGTTCATTCGTATTTTAGAAAGATACGGTGTTGACATGGTTTTATGCGGGCATTCGCATGGGTATGAAAGAAGTTATTTACTGAAAGGTTTTTATAACACTCCTGCCAGTCCATTATTAGATGCAAATTTCAATGCAGCAACTCATACAGCTACAGGTAATACACAAAATGCACGTTATAACGGCACGGCTAATTCCTGTGCTTATACATACAATTCAGGCAGGTACAATCATGGCAGCATGTATATTGTTGCAGGGTCTGCCGGACAGTTAGGAGGTACTACTGCCGGGTATCCTCACGATGCCATGTATTATTCTAATGCTACCAATGGCGGGGTATTATATTTTGAAACCGACAGCAACCGCCTGGATGCAAAATTTGTTTCTTATAACGCTGCCGGAGACCCTACGCCGGTACTGCGTGATTCATTTACCATTTTCAAAGATGTGAATAAGGTTCAGAATATTATCATAACTACCAACACTCCCCTGAGCCTGTCTGCTTCCTGGAGAGGAACTTACCTGTGGCCGAATAACGGTTCAGTAACAACGCAGAATGTTACCGTCAACACATCAACTCCGGGCATATTTAATTACATAGTTAGAGATGCCAACAACTGTCTGAAAGATTCATTTCGTGTTGTTATTTCTAATCCAGTACCTGTATCAGTGAATTCATTTACCGCTAGATTGAATAAAGATATAGTATCGCTTGACTGGTCTACATCACAGGAGATAAATAATAAATATTTTACCATTGAACGTTCAATAGATGGAAATTCATTTTCTTTTCTGGGTAATGTTAATGGGTATGGTACAACTTCACTTACTAAAAAATATCGCTTAAATGATTTCATGCCCGAAGAAGGGGTTAATTATTACAGGTTATCACAAACAGATTTTGACGGAGTTAAAAAGAATGTAGAAGTTAAAAGAGTTACCTATAAAAGACTGAAAGATTTCAGTGCAACTATAGTTAATGCCGGAAACGGTAAAATCAATATGGCTATTCATAATGCTGTATCCGGAATGATACAGATGAGAGTAATAGAAATGACCGGCAAAGAAATTTTAAAAGAATCATTTAGTTCAGGATCGGGTAACATAACTCATTCAATCCAATTAAATAAAGGAGCTTATGTGCTTTTGTTGACAAACAGAACCGGACAAACGATCAGTACAAAAATAATGGCTGATTAACAAAATGAAGAAGAACCTAACAATCAATATCAATGTGTAATGTACACTGATATTTAATTTCCTGTTTTATGAAAAAAATCTTACAATCCGTTCTTATGCTGCTGTTGTTTATTACAACAGCAAATGCACAGATCATTCGTCCATTTACGGCCAGGTATAGTAATTCTTCTGTAAGGGGCAATATCGTTTTTGTTTCTAACAGCATTATTTCTGCAAGCGGTGTTGGCTCAGGTAATCCCGGAACAGGAGAAGTTCCTCCCGGAGGAGGTTCTAGAGATAACGATGGTAACGGAATTAATATTGATGTGGATAATATTTCAACAGTTAAATTAGGTTTTGGCAGTGTTTGGAATTATCATGGAAACAATGCAGCACCACCCAATGATGGTTCAGCACTTACATGGAAAGTGCAGGCCTATACTTTAACAGGCCCATGGAATGTGAATGCATCACCGGTAAATGGCCCCGGGAAATATGGATATAGTTCCGGGCAGGCAACCTGTATGCCTAGTGGCCGTACACCAATTTGTACACCCTCTGCAGGCACGAAATATACTTCTTATTATTTCAGGAACACAGTAAATTTTACTGCACTTGAACTCTCCACAACATTTAATAATATCCAGTTAAACTTATTAAGGAATGACGGTATAGTGGTTTATGTAAATGGCGTTGAAAGGATCAGGGATAATATGCCCGGAGGTGCAGTAGTATTCGGTACACTGGCCTCGGGAAATATTGCACCGGGGGCAGCAGAAGCAGTGACCTATAATTTAAGTCCTGCCTTCTTTGTTGCCGGTGCAAATACCATTGCAGTGGAAGTACATTTGAGACAAAACAATTCTTCCGATATGTCATTTGATATGGAGGTAAGAGGGCTTGGAAATAATGGAACATTTAATTCATCTACTGCCGATCTAAACCTGCCAACTTGTTCACAGGTTTTATTTGCAGGATTATATTGGGGTGCCGATCAAGGAAGTAATGGAACTGATAGTACCTGGAGAACAGCAGCTTACAATACCATCAAATTAAGAATTCCCGGAGCAGCAAATTATACAACACTTACTTCAACACAAAACAATACACATAGTAATTCAAATTCTCCTGGCGTAGGCCATGTCGGTTATTTATGTTTTAGTGACATTACTTCATTGTTAAATAGTACTAACCCAAATGGAACTTATATAGCAGCTGATGTTGTTGGCCCTATCGGGATTAATAATTCTTGTGGCGGCTGGACCATTGTAATAGCATTTTCCAATTCAACGCTTCAGCCCCGGAACCTTACGGTATTTGATGGAAGTGTTATAGTGAACATTGGGGATCCGCCTGTTGATGTGAACATTAACGGATTCTTAACGCCACCATTACCTGCTGCAGTAAGTTGTGAACTGGGAGCAGTTGTATATGATGGAGACAGGGGATCTTCAGATGCATTTTCCTTCAGACAATTCGGAGCGTTGCCATTTTATAATCTTGCAACTGTTGCAGTACCACTTAATGGGGCAGCAGATGCCTGGAACAGTAAAATATCTTATAAAGGTGTAGTGGTTTCAACAAGGAATCCGGCATTTCAAAATACATTGGGTTATGACGCACCCATCTTCGATCTTCCAAATACTGCTAATGCACAGTTAGCAAATAATCAGACTGCAGCAACAGTGCGTTTTTCATCACCTAGTGAAAATTATTTTGTGCATGTACTCACCACATCTATATCGCAATATAACCCAACTTTTAATTTTAACAAATCGGCA
Source organism: Ferruginibacter sp. (assembly GCA_031422055.1). Lineage (GTDB taxonomy): Bacteria > Bacteroidota > Bacteroidia > Chitinophagales > Chitinophagaceae > Ferruginibacter. Next base: position 9,420 of record JANOPU010000294.1, on the reverse strand, counting down.
ACTGATCTAAACGGTGGCACCCTGGCACCGGGAGATATTATGCGATACCAGGTTAATTTTAGTAATGTGGGAAATGATGCCAGCACAAATACCGTCATTCTCGATAATATTCCTGCCGGAACCAGTTATTTACCCGGAAGTTTAAGAATATCCGGTATTGCTAGAACCGATGCTGCCGGTGATGATCAGGCAGAATATGATGCCGTAAATAACAGAGTGGTTTATAGAGTTGGTACAGGCGCAAATGCAGTAAACGGAGGTAATGTATCTGCCAGTGGTGCCGGAAATGTGGTTTTTGATGTTGTAGCTGCATCATCTTGTACTGTTCTTTCCTGTGTAGGAACCATTGTAAATAAAGCCAGCATGACCTACAGAGGATTTACTACAGGTGTTGCTTTAGTTGATACCAGTGGTGTAGACGTATCAGGTTGTATCATTGCACCACTTGCAGTAACGTTTACGCCTGTTGGCTCTTGTTTCAATCCTGCTGATACTTTGATCGTAAATGCATGTCCCGTATCAAGTGCATTCGTTCCTGTAAGAAATTTTGGTGGCTATACCTTTTATTCAGCCATGCCTTTTATTCCTGCCAATATTTATAATACTACCATACCTGTTTCCACTACCCGTGTAATTTGGGCGTATTTCAATAATGGCCCGGGCTGTTCTGATACGGTAAGAATAAATATGATCTTTACGCGATGCCCGGATATTGATGATGACAATGATGGTATTCCGGATTATGTTGAATTCAATGATGTAAGGGCTACACAGGATGCATCTTTACCATTAAATGGTATTCCAAACTGGAATGACATTACATACCCCGGTTATGTTGACAATAATTCCGATAATGTTAATGATAATTTCGACTGGGGTGCTGATGCTGATAATGATGGTATCATAAATTTCAGGGACAATACTTTTTGGATAGCATGGATAGATGTAAATGGGGACAATATCAATGACATGGCCGACAGGGACCTCGATGGATTGCCCAATCAATACGACCTGGATAGTGATGATGATGGCATACCGGATACGGTTGAATCGTATGGCGTGGATACTAACGGTGATGGTAGAATTGATAATTATACCGATACAGATAATGACGGGTTCTCTCAGAATGTGGATCTGAATAATACAGGTGTAACGGGTTCTTTTTCTGGCCTGGGTGCACAAGATCTGGATGGTGATCTGATACCTAATTACCTCGATGCTGATAGCGACAATGATGGTATACCAGATATTGTTGAAGCCGCAGGATCAGATGCAGATAATGACGGGAAGGTGGCTTCTTTTTTAGATACGGATGGAGACGGTTATTTTGATCCGGTAGATGGTGATGTGGGTAATGATCTTGTTGCTGAAAATGCTGTAAATACTTTATTAAGAACCGGAGGTGATTTGGGACCAGTAGATGGCAGGGCAGATAGTTATCCTTTTAGAAATATGGATAATGACCGAAGGTCAAACCCCTATGATCTTGACAGTGATGGCGATGGCATTGTGGATGTACTGGAGGCGGGCTTTTTAGATGCAAATTTTAATGGTTTTATTGATGGTGCATCGGGAACAGATGGCTGGAATGCAGCAGTGAATGCATTAGGGACTCTTACTTTAAATAACTCAGATGGTAGCGGAAATCCCGATTACATGGATATAGATGCTGATGATGATGGCATACCCGATAATGTTGAAGGCCAAACTACAGCGGGTTATAGATTCCCGTTATATACAGATGCAGATAATGATGGAATCGATGGTAGTTATGATGCAGTAGTTGGGTTCGGCGGATCAGGAATTTTCCTTTCAGATAAGGACGGAGATAACCTGCCCGATTATCGCGACCTGGATACGGATGCCGATGGTACAGCAGATATAATTGAAGGCAATGATTTTAACCTGAACGGAATTGCAGATGATAATGTAACACTTACTTTGCTTGATACGGATGGAGATGGTCTTGATAATCGCTTTGATTCTCTTAACTCTACAATAAATATAAAAGGAACTTCATACAGAATGGGTAACGGTGGGTCTTTAACTGGTGATCCGGCACCGGGTACAAGAAGTCCCGTTCAAAGAAGACTCGCATTACAACCAGACAGGGACTGGCGTTATATAGGTATTGTATTGGATGTGCAGCTTCTTGAATTCACCGGCACATCACAAATAAACAATGTTGTGCTTAACTGGGGTATAATTACTCCGGTAAACATCAACAGGTTTGAAATTGAACGAAGTACGGATAATATGGTCTTTGCAAAAGTGGCTGTAGTTAATGGTAATATTTCACTACATGAATTGCACAATTTTTCTGCAAACGATAATATAAGTAGTTTAAACAGCCAGGTAATTTATTACCGGTTGAAAATAATTGCCGTAAACGGACTGGTTAAGTTCAGTCATGTGATCGTGATCAGGAAGAGCATTAATAAAACATTGATAAGTATTCAGCCAAATCCTGCTTCAAATAATACTGCCATTCATTTTTACACTGAAAAAGAAAGCGAAGTAATGATTCGGATGATAGATGTCGTTGGAAAAACGATCTATCAACAAAATACAAAAGCTGTTAAAGGGAGCAATATTTTTCAATTGAATGATCTGTCTAAATACAGTAATGGAGTATTCAGTTTGCAGGTGATGGTCAATGGAGAACTGATCACTCAAAAATTAATTATTCAGAATAAATAGTATTCTCATAACGTCCGGTATTGCCGCAGGTTTGGAATTTGCTGCTGTGTCCGGTCGGTGCAGATGTAAATTAGTGGACGTAATTTACAATCAAAATAAAATTTCAATTTGTATTCGGTCAACCCGAGAACTGAAGAAAAATAGAGCCATTATGCTGGAAATATAACTGTCCGCCAAACTTGCGGTAATGCTTTGTGCAAGATTTTCACTGGTATTCTTTTTTTTAAACAACTGTGAAGTGCTTATTTATTCCTTTTAACGAATCGAAAGCATATAGTTTACAAAGATCCCTGTGAGTATTGCAAGTGCATAACTCATCATTGTGCCAACCAGAACATATTCACTTCGTAAATTGCTGTTATGGTCGGCAAAGCGGATAATACTTTTCCCCGTTATTAAAAAACCAATCGCATCAAACTGATTTAATAAAACAAGTGTGAGAATAATAATCCGTTCAAATTGTCCGATTAGTTTTCCGCCATGCTCTATTTTATCATCTGCGTTTGTATTTAAAGTTGGTGTTACATTTGTATGATTGATACTTTGTGTGGCGAATTTTATGAGGTAGCTAACAGGGAAATATACCCATGCATAAGCTAGTAGGATCAAGCTTAGTTTGTAATTGAGAAAGGGTAGAGAAATTGTTTTGAAAACTTTTTCAAACATGTCAAAATGCCAAAACCAGGCTATTATAATAATGAGAAAATGAAATAATTGATCAGCAGTAAATACTAAATTAGGTTTCAGATTACTTCGTGATTGTATTTCAACTTTTACTGAATCTGTGAACCAATGTAATACAGCAATAAAAATGCTTATTTTCCACAAACCGCTTAATGCAAATGTGCTGGCAAAAACAATAATTATATGTACAAGCATATATAAAGAAAGCCATTTTTTACTTTTTACCATTTTATCAGTTTGCAAAATAAAGTCACTTATAATGTGTGCAAGTAGCAAGCGAATTAATAGATTCCCTTGTGCAACAGAAAACAATATCAGTTCATTTTTCATTTGTATATTATTTCAAATCTTTTTATCATTGATTCTATGGCATTCCAGTTCCCACTATTACTACGTTGGTTTACGGCGGATTGCATAATATCTAATTTTTTTGCAATTTCGATCTCTGTATAGCCAAGTAACTTTAGGTTTATTACTTCGCATTGTAGCGCTGTTGTTTTAGAAATAAGGGCATCTAATAAAATGAATTCTGTTTCAAGTTCTTCTTTAAATTGATCGTTAGTAGAAATTGCCAGAGATTGTTTTTTGTTCTTAATCTTGTCTAGTAAGTGGCCCGATAATTGAAAAGCTTCGCCTCCTGATCCAGCTAATCTGTTTGCTAGTAAATCTACATTCCCTATTCCTATTGCAATTCGGGCATCAAATATCCATGTGGTAAGTAGTATTCCCTTCCTGTTTGCAGTATTTTTTTTTCCAACCTCATATATATCACTTGGGTTTAAGCTTCGGATATATGTCTTCTGTAGTAACGCAAGTTTTAAGGCATCACTAGGCTTTTTTACTAAAGATTGAAAGCTGTCGCCACGAAAAGTTTCACTTCTCATTCCGAAATCTTTATCCCATTGCTTTAATGCACTGGCAATTTGTTTAAACAGCCAATCTCTGTATTCAACATTCATCCTAGTAGATTGAATTACATCGCCTGTTATAATTGCATGAATCATATACACGTTTATACAATATTAGTAATAAAACTGATAATAAGCTAATATAAGTCTTAAACCTTATAATTGAGTAATATAAGCCTTGAACCTGTTGGTTATATAATCTTGTGAAAATTTTATACGGAATAAATTTATTCATATTCGTCTAACGGATTTTGAATAGTATCATGCATCTGATTAGCTTGCTGGTAACAACAGGTAACGCCCTCTTTTTCTAAAGAGGCTTTTTTTATGTTAGTTTTGCAGTATGTATACGTTAAAAAAATCTCTCGGACAGCATTTTTTAAAAGATGAAAGCATCATTCAGCGAATAATTGCTGTCCTGAAGGAAAATAGTTTCAATAATTTGCTTGAAGTAGGTCCGGGTGCAGGCGCACTTACCAAACACCTGATTGAGATTCCATTAGTAGATTTTAAAGCGGTGGAACTGGATGAAGAAAAAGTAGATCTACTTCAAAAGAAATTTAAAAAATTGCAGCATGGAATTATTCATAAAAGTTTTTTAGACATTGATAAACCTTTTGAAGCACCATTTACAGTAATTGGTAACTTTCCATACAATATTTCTACACAGATTCTTTTTAAAATATTGGAATGGAAAGATGAGGTGCCGGTTGTCATAGGTATGTTTCAGAAAGAAGTAGCATTAAGGGCAGCGGCATCACCTGGCAGTAAAGTGTATGGTGTGTTAAGCGCATTGATACAACCGTATTACGATATTGAATATTTATTTGATGTGCCGCCAGAAAGTTTTAACCCGCCACCAAAAGTAATGAGTGGTGTTATCCGGTTAACAAGAAAAAAAACAGCCCTGAATGTGAAAACAGAAAGAGCCTATTGGGTTTTGGTAAAAACAGCATTTAACCAGCGCCGTAAAACCATGCGCAATGCAGTTAAAAGTTTGTTTGAACCTGAAATACTGCAGGAAGAATTATTTAATTTGCGGGCAGAAGCATTAAGCATAGAAAGCTTCGCTGCATTAACATATAAAATGAAATAATACCAAACTCTTATAATGGAGAATAGTTTTTAAAACAATTATTCCAGGATCAATTTTAAAACTAAAAAAAACTACACATGAAAACGAATGTATTAACTATATTATTTGCCGGTTTATCGATGGGTTTATTCTCTGCATGTTATACCCCAAGGTTTGTAAATAGCCCTTCAGCCCACAATGTGCCTATATTGGCTAAAAAAAATGATTCAAAACTTTCATTTAATTATTCTACCAATGCAGATACCCGGTCTACCAATGATCAATACAACAGAAACAGAACAAATGGATTCGATATCCAGGCAGCGTATGCAATAACAAATAATATAGGGATTCAGACAAGTTATTTTTCACGCTATGAATTAACAAATGGAGGCGGTGTTGAAGATGATCTGTATTCCAAAAGTGTTGTTAAGTATAACAGGCACCTGTTTGAGTTCGGAGCAGGTTATTTTACACCGATCGATAAAAAAGGGAAAATATTGTTCCAGGTATTCGGAGGTTTTGGCTTTGGCAAGTTTAATTTTACAGATAACGGAAAAGATAACATGCAAGTTGATTATAGCCGTTTTCACAACTCCGATGTTACAAAATATTATGTAGAGCCTGCCATTACTTTTCGTAATAAAGAAATTTTTGCTGCGTCAATAACAACAAGATTTAGTTTTGCAAAGTTCCGGAATATTCAAACAAATTATAATTCGTTTGAAAAGCAATTCTTTAAACTAGATAGTATTAACCGTTTTACGAGTGTGTTTTTTGAGCCCGCATTTGTAAACTCTTATGGTTTTAATAAACTTCCCGGCTTTAGAATAGAATACCAATTGGGCCTCAGTTTACTTGTGAGCAGACAGATCATGGATTACAGGCAGTTCAATTTTTCTATTGGTTTGGTTTTTGATATTCCTAAGATGATAAAAGGTATCAGTAATTTGAATAAAAACTAATTGATTGTACATAGAATATTTTCAATAATAACATAATTTACTCTTGTTGATCATGTATGGCATCATTCAAATAAAATAATATCGATCATATATTATTATACAACCGCTGCTTGTTTCACCATATTTTTCCTGGTTCTTTATTTCGGAATCATTTATTTGGCAAAGTCTAAATAGTAGATTTATGCTAATATTTTTATACTAAGAACCTAATTTGAAATTTATTAATTTATTTATCTTGTTTTTTTCATGGTATTTTTGAAAAGTCTGTTTTATATATAGCGTGACAATATTTTAAAATAAGCAACAATATTTACTGCAAAAGAAAACTGTATTTTTGCCCTGTTAATGATTGTTTCTTGTTACCATTTAATCTGTGATATTTCATGTCATTTAAACTCACCAATAAAGTAAGGATCGTTACTGCTGCTGCCTTATTCGACGGCCACGATGCTGCAATCAATATCATGCGCCGCATTTTGCAAAGCAAGGGTGCTGAGATCATTCACCTGGGCCATAACAGGAGTGTAGCAGATATTGTAGAATGTGCCATTGAGGAAGATGTACAGGGTATCGCTATAACAAGCTACCAGGGCGGTCACGTAGAGTTTTTTAAATACATGAAAGACCTGCTGGATGAAAATGGATGCGGCCATATTAAAATATTTGGCGGTGGCGGCGGAACTATTTTGCCATCAGAAATTGAGGAATTACACAATTACGGTATCACAAGGATTTATAGTCCGGATGATGGCAGGAATATGGGCCTGGAAGGAATGATCGAAGACGTGATTAGCAAATGCGATTTTAATTTAAACGGAAATCTAAAGATAACCGGGGAGATGAAATTAGGGGAGGCCAAGGATATTCGGAAGATCGCCCGTTCAATTTCAAATGTTGAAAATGGGAATGTATCGGCTAATGATGAAATTAATATTGTAAATGTAGAAAAAAAGACTTCCATACTTGTATTAGGGATAACAGGAACAGGTGGTGCTGGAAAATCTTCTGTTACTGATGAGATCGTCAGGCGTTTCTTGAACTTATATACACATAAAACCATCGCAGTGATCTCTGTTGATCCAAGTAAGAAAAAAACCGGTGGTGCTTTGCTAGGCGACCGGATAAGAATGAACGCCATCTCATCACCACGTGCTTACATGCGTAGCCTTGCCACCAGGGAAAGTGATAAAGCACTTAGTAAATATGTTCAGGAAGCTATTGATATTTGTAAAGCAGCCGGGTATGATTTTATTATTTTGGAAAGTGCCGGTGTTGGACAGAGTGATGCCTCCATACTTGATTATTGTGATATTAGTATGTATGTGATGACTCCGGAATACGGAGCCCCATCACAGCTGGAAAAAATAAACATGCTGGATTATGCAGATGTGGTTTGCATCAATAAATTCGACAAGGCCGGTGCGCTGGATGCACTGCATGACGTGCGTAAGCAATACAAACGCAATCATGGTTTGTGGAATGCTAAGGATGATGAATTACCTGTTGTTGGTACAATTGCCGCACAATTCAATGATTCAGGTGTAAATGAATTGTTTGAAAGATTGATGGAGACTGTGAAAGAGAAATCAGGAGTTACTTTTCATGGTGACATAAAGCATCATGCACATACAAAAGATACAACCAGTCAATCAACCATCATTCCTCCAAGAAGGGTAAGGTATTTATCTGAGATCGTTGAAACGATCACTGATTATGATAACAGTGTAAAAGAACAAAGCGGGATCGCATCACAATTATACCAGATTGAAGGAACAATTAAAACATTATCAGAAGCATCAGCATCTAAAACAGTTACAGATGAATTAGTAAAAATAAAAAACATCCTTTCAGAAAAACTTCATCCGTCGTCTAAAAAATTACTGGATACCTGGACAGCTACACAGGAACGTTATAGTAAAGAATTTTATGAATTCAAAGTACGGGATAAAGTGATCAATCAACCACTTACTTATAAAAGTTTGTCGGGTACCGTAATATCAAAAGTGATCTTACCAAAATACAATGACTGGGGTGATATACTAACCTGGCAACTACAGGAAAATGTACCGGGTGAATTTCCATTTACTGCAGGTGTGTTTCCTTTAAAACGTGAAGGCGAAGATCCTACCCGAATGTTTGCGGGAGAAGGAGGCCCCGAAAGAACAAACAAACGCTTTCATTATGTTAGCCTTGGTCAGCCTGCAAAACGTCTCAGCACTGCATTTGACAGTGTAACCTTGTATGGGGAAGACCCGGCTCCAAGACCTGATATTTATGGTAAAGTGGGTAATAGCGGGGTGAGTATTGCAACAGTTGATGATGCCAAAAAATTATACAGTGGTTTTGATCTGTGTGATCCTAAAACTTCGGTGAGTATGACAATCAATGGCCCGGCACCAATGCTGTTGGCATTTTTCATGAATGCAGCTATTGATCAGCAATGTGAAAAGTATATTATCGAAAATGACCTGAAGGATGAAGTTAATAAAAAGATCGAGTCTTTGTATAGTATTGAAAGTTTACCAAAATATGTAGGCATAGATGGTTTGCAAGTCTCACCCACCAGGGGAGATTTAGAGGGGGCTTTACCAGAAGGTAATAATGGTCTCGGTTTGCGGTTACTCGGATTAAGCGGTAAAGATGTATTACCTGCAGATGTTTATGAACAAATAAAAGCAAAAGCACTTTCAACGGTAAGAGGAACCGTGCAGGCAGATATTTTAAAAGAAGACCAGGCACAAAATACATGCATATTTTCTACCGAGTTTGCCTTAAAACTGATGGGCGATGTGCAGCAATATTTTATAAATAACAATGTGCAGAATTTTTACAGTGTAAGTATTAGTGGCTATCATATAGCTGAAGCCGGCGCTAATCCTATCACACAACTTGCCTTCACGCTTTCTAACGGCTTTACTTATGTGGAATATTACCTGAGTCGTGGAATGAATATTGATGATTTTGCACCAAACCTTTCTTTCTTTTTCAGCAATGGAATGGATCCAGAGTATAGTGTCATTGGCCGTGTGGCCCGGCGAATCTGGGCGAAGGCCATGAAGCATAAATACAAAGCAAACAGCCGCAGCCA
>JANOPU010000293.1:0-2365 GCA_031422055.1 Ferruginibacter sp. | reverse complement strand
AATAAAAAGAATTCCTCACAGCTTTGCTGCGGGGTGAATGATATATTTATTGCCGCAGATTCGCAGATTAGATTTTTTTGATTGAATTAAATCTGTGAATTTGCGGCAATTTATTTTTTGTTTACAGATACCTTGCTGCTTGCTGCGGTGTCATTTATTTTCTTTGAAAGTTTAATGATGATAGCTTAAACAGTGCAATTATTTTTCTTTTGTGAATGTAAATGTACCGCCACCCTGTTTTAGGGTCATTTCATTTTTTACCGGATCAAATATTATCACCACACCTGCTGTATCATATGTAAATGTGTCTTTTTCTGTATTAGTGAGCATGATCTTTTCCTGTCCGGTTGGCTCTGCCATTAAATTATTGCCTTCCCTTGTAATTTCCATTTTAATCGGAATTTGGGTTGTGGTATACAACCCGGTATACTTATCCAAATCTGCACCGCTTATACTTTTTTCTGCTTTTGTACCCCAGCTATTATCTTTATCATTTGCATCCATAAATATGCCAGTATCTGTTTTCATCCAGCTGATCTTTTTCTTTGTATTAATATTTATGCTGCTGGCCTGTTGGTCTTTTTCCCAGATACCTGGATTTTGATGAATGGTATCTTTGGTGCCATCTGAATATTCCAATATAACATCAAGGGGCATTACAAAACCTCCGATATTTTTTAAATTGATTGTATAACCGGATGAATTGGCTTCAACTTTTTCTACTGCAACATCCATATAATAACTACTCATGAACCAGTTGTCAAAATACCAACTCAGGTCTTTTCCTGAAAGGTTGGAAAAGCTATTGAACATATCCCATGGGATGGGATGTTTTCCATTCCATCGATCCATAAACCCATGAAGGCATTTTTTAAATAATTCATCACCAAGTATATCTTTTAAACCAAGATATGCTAATGCAGGTTTGCCATATTCATTATTTCCCATTGCCTGACCGCTTAAAATATTTGTAGGAGTAATAATAGGGATCTGTGTTTCATCAGAAGGATTTAATGCCCAGCCGGAAACCCTGAATTGTTTAAAGAAAGTATTTGCTTTTTCTTTACCAAGATCTGCTTGTCCGATCAGGTTTTCAAAGGCAGTTGTCCATCCTTCATCCATAAAACCATAACGATGTTCGTTGATACCCATGTAAAAGGGAAAATAACTATGACCAATTTCATGTTCAGCAATAAAGCGTTGTATCACGTCATCTTCCTGGTGGCTATCATTTGCCATCATGGGATATTCCATATCGGCAAATCCTTGTACGATCGTACTTTTTTGAAAAGGATAGGGTACACCGGGCCAATTATTACTATACCAGTCAAGTGAATGTTGTATGTGCTTTACCTGATTATGAAAATTGGTTGATTTATCGAGAAATGCAGACTGGCAGCTTGATCTGCGCCCGGTTTTTTTATCAACCACAACGCTTGCTGCATCCCAAACATATTGATCACTTACACAAAAAGCCATGTCACTTACATTTGTTGCTTTCCATTTCCAGGTATTGGTAGCATTCTGTGTTGTTATGTTTTTTGCATCAATATCTTTTTGTGTAGCAATATGAATAACCTCATCACTGGTAAAACTGGCATTGAATTTTTTCAAAAAGGAAGGTTGTAAAACTTCTGAAGCATTTAACAGATCTCCGGTGCCCCAAACCAAAAAGTTTTTTGGAACGGTAACGGATACACTGTAATCATTAAAATCGTTATAAAATTCCTGTGCATCGGTAAAATCCATTCTATCCCAACCATGAACATCATCTAAAACTGCAACACGCGGATAAAAATATGCCAGAAAAAAACTACTGCTGTCGAGTTTACCTTCTCTTCCACTTTTTTCGCTGAGATCATAGTGCCAGGTAAAACTAAATTGAACACTATCTCCCGAAGGAACCGGTTTATTTAATTTAATACGTTGCCATGTTTCTCCTTGCGGATCATTGAATTTCGATTCTTTTCCGTTTTCTGCATATTGATCAATGTGAATGCCGGAAGTTAAATAATCAGCAGCAGCAGTGCTTTGCCTGGCAGTTCCCGGGTTATGAATATTCATGATCAGCTTAAATACAATGTTGCTGATTTGCTTCGGGCTGTTGTTGATATAAGTAATTGTTTCATTACCCCGTATTGTTTTACCGGGAGGAGCAACTGATATTTTAATATTATACCTGGCAAAGTTTTGCCAATAATTTTTACCGGGTTTGCCATCCATACTACGGGTTTCATTGGTATATGCCTTTTTAATATTCTGAGGCATAAATAATGGATGTTGTGCAATTGCATTTACTGTTGTAAAAAGGCTGATCAAAACAATGATTTTCTTCATTTTTTTCGTTTAATATAAACTGAAAATA
>JANOPU010000292.1:0-4390 GCA_031422055.1 Ferruginibacter sp. | reverse complement strand
TTATCCATAGTTATATTGATTGTGTTGCAACTTCAACATAACTAAAAAGGGTGACTATTTTAGCTCACCCTTTAATTATTTTTGTCGGACAATAGTGATATTATATATATCAGTAGAATTTCGCTCGGGCGGGAAATAAATCTTTAATTTCTTAGTGGGGAATTTGTTTTTTACTGCTTGAATTGTAGGTATTTGGTCACTATCTGCTGTAACTAAAATTATATTATCTACTAAGTCATTTAAACAATCCATTAAAATATGTACGGCTATGTTTACATCTGTTCGTTTTTCTTCCAAAACACTAAAGTTCTTTTTACAATTTGCATTACAGGTTACCGTTTTATTTGTATAATGCCCATTTATTACTTTAAATTTTTCTCCGTTTAAAATTAGATTCGCACCAAATAACGCAGATTGCCTACTTCTTTTACCATTATTCATAGGTGGTGAAGTGAAATATTTTACCATTACAAGTTCACTACCTTCTCCAACAAACTGATTACAGAACTTTACAATATCTATCCAATAATACTTATACCATTTATGATCTTTTACACATTTGTCTTTAAGACCACTATAAAAGTTAAACCCATCGAAGTAAAAAATAACACGTTTCATAGCGGATTGTTTTGGAAAAAAAAATGCTCCCAGAAGGAGCAGACCTATAATACAGAGATTATAGGGGGGCATTTTATATCACAAAAATATACTAATATTTGATAGTACCAAATATTTAAGTGTTAATCATTAATAAGCAAAAATGTCATATTTTACAATGCGTTGAATGTCAATAATAATTTGTTTCGTGGTCTAACAGGTATAACGTTACCTCTTATGACCAGCCATGATTAGTTTATTACCCGCTCAGAAAACCTACCTGCCGGTAAGCCGCCACCGGGGCAATGATAATATAGTTATTACCAGTTGCAAAATGGCAGCTCGAAATGATTTAATTGATACTTCTAAACACATACGCCGGAATGGAGTAATACCGAATATAAACAGTATTTAGTCCAAAGCAACTTTAGGTCGGTATAATACCATCTAAGATTTTCACATAGTCCTTTGGACTACTTAGTAAATCAAGATGGTATAATGTGTGAATGATATAACTATTACTAATAATTGTGTACCTGTTTATGCAACAATAAGTCTCATCTTCGTGACGCTATAATAATTCTATTTCCATTGAATCATTAAATTATTTCAAAATAAAAATACAGAGATAAAAATACATACCTAATATACCGGTAAAATCATTTGGTAAAGCCACTTATGATGTGTTGAAAATTGTAACAGAAAAACAACTACAATACTCCTTCATATTTTAATAAAGCAAACAATGTAATCTAAAAATATTATTCTATTTATGCGGGCCTCTACCATGATGTAATCAATAGAAAAGCAGTGAATCAATATGCATGGAGATGAAATAATAATTACTAAAAAACATTTTAATGACTACCAACAGACTTTCAAAAACGCTTGCGGCAGCGTTGAATGACCAGATGACGAAAGAAGCACACGCTTCGCAGATCTATTTGTCTTATGGAGCCTGGGCCGACAACAACGGATTCTGTGGCATTGCGAATTTTCTTTTCAGGCATGCGCAGGAAGAACGCAACCACATGATGAAGATATTGGAATACATACTAAAAAGAGGTGCTGAAGCGAAAGTGATAGCAATTCCAGCACCTCCGGAAAATCCTTCCAGCATAAACAATTGTTTCGAAAAAGTTTTTGGGCATGAGGTAGACAATACCAATGCTGTTTACAAAGTTGTAAAAATGAGCATGCAGGAAGAAGATTGGGCTACATGGAATTTTATGCAATGGTTTGTAAAAGAGCAGACTGAAGAAGAGACTCTTGCACTGAGCTTATTGGACAAAATAAAAATTGCTGGCGGTGAAAAGGCGAATAGTGATGTTTTATACTCACTGGACAGGGATCTTTCAAAAACTCCGAATGATGCAAAGGCAGCACAGGATGTAACAGCTGATAATCCATGAACTAATATATCATTATACAATTGCTGACAAAGATGTTTATTAGCTCTATCAGTAAAGTTTTATTATGGCCTTTGATTTATTCCAGCGCAGGTTACTGACCTATACCAGTTCGTTACTTATTATTGCTAAGTAACGGTAAGGCAACAGTCAGTAAGAACTGAGCCAGTTGGGGAAGCCGTCGCCGTGGCATGGTCTTTTGATAAGCCACGATTCAATAATTTTTTTAAAATTTATATCCAGTTACCCGCTGATGAAAACCTGCCTACCGATACGCAGACACCAGGCCGAAGCAGGGAAGACAAACTGCGGCGTAGTAATGATTTATTCAATCCGAATTTTTACATAATATAAATCCTGATGCTGCTTTACATAGTGGCCGGTTATTTTAGCCCCTGGTGCCAGTTCAAAAACATATGAAACCATATTGTCTGTTTTTTGCTGAACTTTGAAATCTACTAACTTTTTACCCGTTGGAACAACATTTATTTTATTATAACACAAATGGGTAACATTATTGAATGCAATTCTGTGATAACTGTATTTTTTTCCTTTATTAAATGGAAAAAGTTCTGAAGTTCCGTTACTCAATATTCCTTTGTCGGAATGCGGCTTTAAAAATTTAAAAATAATGTATTCATATTTTTCCGTTGAAACATTTTTAACAGTCACCAATGAGCCAGGTTGAATACATGGTTGTGCCAAACTACTATAGCTATGTAAAAGAATAATGGTTAAAGAGATAAATATTTTTTTCATTTAATCACTTTGTTTGAATCAACAATATTGAAAAGGAGTATATAATACAATTAACAACTTTTATTCAGCAACATGGTTGTTTTTTACATATGCATGTCATATACGAAGCTAGATCATTCTAACAGTTTATTAGTAGAAATATTCGCGGATTTCCATCCTGTCATGTATGATTGTAATAGGTTAAAAATAACGGATCAGGATATCTGATATTTAATGTCACTTGCTCACATCTGGCTAAAGTGTTTCTCTATATTATCAATTCCAGCGCAGGTATCTAACCTGTGCTGGTTCGTTACTTATTATTACTAAGTGACGGTAAGGCAACAAGCAGGGAGACATGCAGCAGTTTGATCGGAATCTAATTCAGACTAGTTTCAGACTAGAATCAGATGGTTAGTTGAATTATTTATACCCAACGAAATTTTGCCAAAATTATGTTGAGCTTAGCCTTCATCTTTTAATATATCTTTTATGATGTCCAAATGGTGTTTGGTATGAATTTCAAGAAAGCGTATTGTTTGTTTTAGTTTTATATTCCCAAAAACAGGATGTTCAAAATATTTATTCTCACTTATAGTATTTAATTCTTCAATTTTTGCTTTCGTTTTTGATAAATGATCTTTCAAGCTTTCCATTGAATAATTTTCTTTTGGCCGAACAACTTCTGGTACTTTTGCTTTTCCTCTCGGAATTTTTTTCATTGTCAGGACAATCATTCTAATGAAATTAAATTTCCATTTATAGTCTCCGGGATTCGAGTTTGTCAAAGCTTTAGAAACTGCTGATAATGTCAATAAGGTATGTTCAATGTGCCAACCTACATTAGATTTCGAAATTGTTGGCTTTGATGTATCAAAATGAATAATTTGAATTTCAAGCTGATCTAATAGCTTTTGTATTTCGTTTATTTTTCTATCTTCCATAATGTAGATTTTAATTATTCTTATATGAACAATAATTACAGCCAACCACAAATATGCAAATGTTTCTTGTACTTATTAAATCTTTTATAATACGCAATTTCGATTTTCATGGAAAAGATTAATACCTAGATTTGAATATTCTAGCGCAGTTCTCTGACCTGTTCCAGTTCGTTACTTATTATTGCTAAGTGACGGTAAAGCATAAGGTCGGGAGATCTATATCATTTCGATTTTTTAATTTCAGATAAATCTTTTTAACCCCTTATATAAATTCTATTGATTCAATTTCAAGCTGGAAAGGACCTTCTTTTTTTTCATTAGTTGAAATACCAATTCGGAGAATACTTTCAAGTATTGATTTATTTGTTTTAATACCGGTTGGCTGGCCAATTATTTCTTCCATAAAATTATCCAGGTCCAGAGAAACTGTTTCCCATTTATTTATTTCTTTAGCACTGAATGTATGTTTATAAGCAGGCTCATACCATCTCCGGCTGTTCTCCAGTGTAAAAGCATAAATTTGTTTGGTAGATCTGAAGGTTATTTTTACAGTTTTATAGGCAGACAAGTCAAATTTTCCGAAAATGAACTACCTCGCAGCAGAGCTGACGAGGTATCAAAACATGCGAAGTTGTTGTTCGTGTAATTTTTTATATTCCTTTTCTGTTCCTTGCCCTTTGACATATTGCTGAATTGTATTTT
>JANOPU010000291.1:0-9458 GCA_031422055.1 Ferruginibacter sp. | reverse complement strand
GGTAACAAGCTCTTTAGGCAGTTTAGCTCGCTGGCAAAAACTATTTTTTGATCATCATTATATATATATAATGGTTTTTTCCCTGCACGGTCTCTGGCAATAAAGAGTTTTTTTTCCAGTTTATCATAGATCACTATTACAAACATTCCATCAAGGTATTGAAGCATCTCCTTTCCCGATTTTCTATATAGCAATAATAAAGTTTCGGTATCAGAATGAGTATTACCCGTGATATTCAATTGTTTCCTTAATTCATTATGGTTGTATATTTCGCCATTAAATACAATCGTAAACCGGTTATCCAGGTGCATTGGCTGAGCACCTCCTTCCATATCAAGAATGGATAATCGAAGATGATACAGATCAACATTATTGTCTGAGAAACCATTTTGCCCATCAGGCCCCCTGTGACCCATTGCTGAATTAATGATATTATAAGATAATGTATGATTGACTGAACCGGCGATTCCGCACATTTTAAAAAATTTACGTTGGGCAAAATAACTGCATATTATTGAATGGCAAACCATAATTTAAGATAAATTTGCCCAATCACTATTAATAAAAAATTACCAGGGCTAAACTTTTTTAAAAACAACGGATGGATATTCTTGATTTTATATTTTTTTTCATCTACGTTTTTATTTTTAATATTATTTTTTCTGCCCGTAGAAGAAAATACAGTAACCCGTTATTAAAAAAATATCACAAGCAGGCATTCTGGATAAAAGTATGGGGAAGTTTTGCATTCAGTATTTTTGTTGTGTATTTATCTCCCGGAGATTCTAACGGATTATATTACCCTGAGGGTGTAAACATTGCCAGGCTTATTCTCAAAAACCCCTCCAATATTGAACTTATTTTTGGTACCGGTAAGGACTTCGACCAGGCTTTATTAACAGATATAGGCAATAGCGGCTATTTCAATGAAGAAAGCAATTTTATGGTTACCCGGCTGGTTGCTATTTTTAGTTTTTTCACTTTTGGAAAATTCATGCCGATCAACCTGGTATTTTCAATGATATCCTTTACAGGCGTATGGCGGTTATTTCGTTTTTTTTATGAGCAATATCCTCACCTTCATAAACAATTTGCCATTGCAATATTATACCTGCCGACATTTGCATTCTGGAGTTCGGGAATATTAAAAGATCCTATCTGTACCGGGGCATTGGGCTGGGTAACCTATTCCTTGTATAGTATTTTTTACACAAAAAATAATTTAATAAAGAACATTATTATACTTTTTGTTTTTGGATATTTCCTTGTTGCCCTTAAAATATATATTCTGGTAGCTTACCTGCCATTTTTTATATTGTTCTTAATTTTAAAAAATGTTAACCTGGTAAAAAACCCTGTTGCAAAGGCATTACTGGTATTAGGTTTCTTTATAGGCAGTATATTGGGATTTGTTAAAATTGCAAGCAGTATCCAGGGAGCGTTAAGTAGTTATGCTTCAAAAGGAATTGTACAAGGCATCAAAAATTACCAGGTAAATTATGAGAATCAGTCTTCATTTGTTGAATCAAATTTTTCACTGGGTGTAGATTTTGATGGAAGTGCCGGCAGCCTGGTCAAAATAGCACCTGCAGCCATTGTAGCCACACTTTTCAGGCCATTTATATGGGAGTCTAAAAAATTATCAACGTTACTTTCTTCATTGGAAAGTCTGGCATTGATGATTTTTACATTGTATGTATTAAAGAAAGTTGGGATAACTAAATTTATAAGAACAATTATCAAAAAGCCCATCGTTATGTATTGCTTTTTTTATTCCTTACTTTTTGCACTTTTCGTTGGGGCAACAACATTAAATTTTGGCACGCTTGTACGATATAAGATACCTGGTATCCCATTTTACATCATTTCACTTTTTCTTATCCTTGATTTTAATAATAAATTAAAAAAAAAGCCCGGATAAAATCCAGGCAGTTGAGGTTTCAGGGGTTTAATATTTTTATCTATTTACACATTTGCTGCATTACCTGACCGTTGAATTGAAAATGGTGAATATATTGCCTGAAGTATATTCTTCCAATACCCGTTTGTACCAAATTGTAAAGTTTTTTCTACTGGTTTATTTAACCTGTTTAAGATCACCGGCGGAGTTACTGAGAAGTTATTTGTTACCGCATCAGTCATTGGCCATAATATAAAATTCAATTTTTTAATCTTATCTGTTTTCTGATAAAACAAAATAACGCCTGCAAATGCCACTAGGAAAAAACCATAATTGAACAATGCGATCAATTTGTTCGTAAATTTTGCATTATGAACATGAAGCCTGTTTCGGACGTAGAAATACATTTTCCACGAAGATTTGTAATCCCAGTCTTGTTTTAAACTGAATGCCGTAGCCGGATGGTAATGAATGCTGTTTGCAACTGTATATACCGGAAACTTATGTTTTTTAACGATCCGGTAATAATATTCGGTTTCATCGCCCCAAAGAAACAAAGACTTTCTGGGTACACCCACTTTTTCTACTATTGTTCTGTGAAGTAAGGTTCCGTTAAACGGATGACCAATACCATGAATGATATCAACATCAACCTCATCGATCGTTTTATAATCCTTCGTTTTCCAAACGAATGTTTTTTTATCTTCTTTATTGATAACAGCACAGTTAATTAATGAACGTACCGGAGTTTCACTAACTAATAATTTTTCCAATGCATCTTCATTAGGATATCCATCATCATCCATACACCAAATCCAGGAATATCCATGTTTATAAGCCCATGCAATTCCTGTATTAAATCCGCCGCTGGAGCCAACATTTTTTTGGGTAACAAAAAACACATCCGGTTGTTCAAGCAGCCATTTTTCTGTATTGTCTGTGCTGCCATTATTAACAACTAAAATAGCATCAAGTTTGCGTGACTGTTTTCGCAGAGCAGTAATACATTCTGAAAGAAGTGCCTGACGGTTGTATGACACAACTACAGCTATCGCCTTTTCCATTGGGATGGAGTTTTGGTTTTTAAAAAAGATAAATTGGATGTTATTTTATATAACGAAACCTTATTTGCCTTATTGCAAAAGCAATGAAATTCAGTAAAACTACCCGATGGGGATGTGAAAATTACGTAAGGCTAATTCTTTGAACAGGAGTTAATTATGGCAAGATAAACCGGCGCCGTAGCATGAATAGAGTAGTTTTCTACTACATTTTGCCTTGCGGCTGTTCCAATACTTTTTCTTAACAGAGGGTCATTTAAAAGGATCTCAAGTTGATTTATCCATTCTTCCTTGGTTTTTACCAGGTATCCGGTTTTATTATTTTCAATGATACGGTAATTAGCACCAATTGCAGTTGCTATTACGGGAAGACCAACCGCCATATATTGCAATGCTTTCAAACCACTTTTACCAAGCACCCATTTATTATCGAGGGGCAGTGGATACAGTCCGATATCAAACCGTTGTAATGTCGGTATTTCATTTTCAACACTCCAGGGAATTGCTTCAACATCCAGGCCTTCGATATTAAAAGAAGCATCCCCCATGACTAATAATTTAAATGGTATTTTATTTTGAAGTTCGAGTAACATATCTTTTAAAAGATATAAAAATGGAGAAGTACTATGGCTCCCGCTCCAACCAAGAATCAACTTATGGTCATTCTTATAATTACTTACAGGCTGGTAAGTTTCTGTATTAATAGTAGATGAAATGTCTGTTACATTTGGATTGTAGGTTTCGGCTACTTCAGTTAAAAATGGAGTACAGGCTATTACATGTTTAGCATGCTTCATCAAAAAAAAAGGCTTGCTTCTTCCTCTAATAAAATCTATGGACCTGTTTACAATACTTTCTGATTTCATAAAAATAGCATCGTCAATATCATACACCATATTTTTATTAATGCTAACATATAATTTCTCCATCAATGGATACCCAAAAGGAGTTACCCATAAAAAGACATAAATAAGATCATATTGCTTTAATGAAAAGGCTGTTACAATTCTTTTAAGATAAGCCCTTAATACCCAAAATATTTTTTCTAGCTTATTACTCTTATTGTAGAGGATACTTTGCATCCTTTTTGAAAAAAAAGGTGATACAGTTACATCGTAACCGTTTTCACGCCAGTTATTGAAATACTGTTCGTATTTTAAACGTTGCCCTGGGGCAATATTTTCGGGATGCGGACATATGACCAGTATTTTTTTTCTCCTTTTCATTTTAAAAAAACTAGAATATTTCTTCATTAGAAAAAACAGGAAGAGGTCTGTTGTTTTTTAATTCACTGATAAAGGATTCCGCAAACTGCATCGCTTCACCGATCACATGATGCATATCCATGTACCTGTAAGTTGCTAACCTACCTAAAAAGGATACTCCTTTTAATAATTTTGCCTGTTCGCGGTAATTTTCCAGTATTTTTTTATCAGTAGTTAACCGCTTGGGGTAATATGGCAGATCTGTTTCTTCTGTTTCTTTACTGAACTCTTTAAAGTAAATTGTTTTATCATGCTTTTCCCAAGGTGTAAAATGTTTGTGTTCAGCAATCCGGGTAAAAGGTACTTCTTCATCACAAAAATTCATTTGTGAAAGCCCCTGGTAGTCTCCTTCTGCAGTGGATCTTTCAAATGTAACGGTCCGGTAACCAAGTCTGCCGGCATTGTAATTAAAATATGCGTCAATGGGGCCGGTATAAAAAACATGATCATAATGAGTTGTATCATCACCACTATTAAATTTTTTATTCAATGAAACACTGATAGCAGGATGATTGGTCATTTTTTGCATAACAGCTGTATAACCATCAACCGGAATGCCAGTATAAGTATTGTTGTGGTAGTTATCATCATAATTAAACCTAACGGGTATTCGTTTTAATATAGAAGCAGGCAATTCGGAGGGCTCACAGCCCCACTGCTTTTTCGTATATCCGTAAAAAAAAGTTTTGTACAGGTCTTTGCCAATAAATTTTAATGCCTGTTCTTCGAAATTATTTGCTTCAGAAATAGATTTATCTGCAAGCGTTTCCAGAAATGCTTTTGCCTCATCAGGAGAAAAATTTTTATTAAAGAATTGGTTAATGGTAAGCAGGTTTACCGGTAATGAATAAACTTTCCCTTTGCTCAGGGCCTTCACCCGGTGAACATATGGTCTGAATTCTCCAAAACTGTTTACAAAATCCCATATTTCTTTTTTATCAGTATTAAAAATATGTGGCCCATAGCGATGAACCATAATACCAGTTTCTTCATCTCTTGAAGTATGGCAATTACCGCCAAGGTGCTCTCTTTCATCCCATATATCAATTTGGCAATCGATATTTTTTGAAAGGTAATTGGCAAGCACACAACCTGAAAAACCTGAACCTATAATTAAATATCGGGTAGCCATTTGAAAGACTTACAATTTAATTTTTATAAAGAGTGTAAAAATAGTGAATTTAATCTCCTTCATTTATCAAAAAATATATCCCATTGATTTCAACAAATCTTATTTGTTGAAAAATTAGCACGTTAACAAATAATGTTATCCCTTATTTTTGCCTTGCCAGCATGAAAAGAATTTATAAAGAAGAACCATTAAAGTACGTAAAAGGAACTAACAGGGATATAGCAGTTTTTTCTACCGAAGGTGAAAATATAGACAATAATGTAGTGCAGTCATTTGGAGACGAGTGGTTGAAATTTCATGATTTTTCTGATGAGATCATTGCAAACATAGCCAAAGAGTATTTTGATATCCTTAATGAAAACATTGTAAATAAAAATACTTACGCATTAGATATTGGTTGCGGTACAGGGCGGTGGACAAAATTCCTTACAAACAAAGTTGGTTTTATTGAGGCTATAGATCCCAGCAATGCAATTTTTGCTGCGGATAAACTTTTGGGAAATATTGAAAATGTCAGGCTTTCCAAAGCCAGCACAGAAACGATCCCATTTGAAGATGAAACTTTTGATTTTGCAATGAGTGTAGGTGTGTTACACCATATCCCGGATACACAACAGGCCATGAAGGATTGTGTAAAAAAAGTAAAGAAGGGCGGATATTTTTATTGCTACCTCTATTATAATCTGGAAACAAGAGGATGGTGGTTCAAGACATTATATTGGCTAAGTAACCTGATAAGAAAAGTTGTTTGCAAATTTCCATCTAGTATTAAAAGAGTTGTTTGTGATATACTTGCCATTGTTATTTATATGCCCCTGATTTTGTGGGTAAGATTTTTGGTTCTTATAGGGTTTAGAAAAATAGCCGTTAAAATGCCACTCAGTGCATACAACAATAAATCTTTTTTTGTAATCCGGAATGATGCACTGGATAAATTCGGCACCAGCCTGGAACAGCGTTTTTCAAAAAAACAAGTGGAAGAGATGATGCATAATTGCGGATTAGATGATATCATTATCAGTCCTCTCACGCCATTTTATCATGCAATTGGTAAAAAACGATAGTTTTAATGGAGTTTTAATTCCCAGAATATCATGTCGATCCAAAACAAAGACCTAAAAAGACAACAATATTATTTTGAAGATATTGTAATCTGTGAAATGTGTGGTTCAAAAACTGCAGGACATAAAGTGCTGGGGCAAAGACTGAATCAATCGCAGGGACTTAATCCAAAAAATGTTACAGGTATCAGTGTTTCTGTAATTAAATGTTCCAACTGTCATTTGATCTATTCAAACCCTTTACCCATACCATTTAATATCCAGGATCATTATGGTTTACCCCCGGAAGAATATTGGAACGAAGTGAGTTTTGAATGGACTGAAAATTATTTTTCTGAACAAATAAAAAAAACAAAGGAATTATTAGGATTTAAAGCAGGAATGAAAGCACTCGATTGTGGTGCCGGCCTTGGAAAAGGAATGCTGTCTTTGCAACATGCGGGTTTTGATACTTACGGTTTTGAACCATCTGTTCCTTTTTATGAAAGGGCTTTATCGCAAATGAAAGTGAATCCAGACAGGCTTCAATTGGGCATGCTGGAGGATGTTAGCTATCCTGAGAATTCTTTTGATTTTATAAATTTTGGTGCTGTTCTTGAGCACTTTTATCACCCCGGTGATTGTATTCAAAGAGCTATGAAATGGTTAAAACCTGGTGGCGTATTACATATTGAAGTGCCTTCTTCCAAACATTTGATAGCAAAGCTGCTAAATACTTATTATAGGTTCAGGGGAACAAATTTTGTTACACATTTGAGTCCGATGCATTCTCCGTTTCATTTATATGAATTTGATGTAAAATCATTTACCGAACATTCGAAAATGCATGGTCAATATTCTATTGCATATTACAAATATGATGTGGGAACTATTTTTCACGGGCCACGTTTTATTCAACCCATCCTAAAAAAATATATGGAATTAACCGATACCGGCTTACAATTGGTTATCTGGTTGAGAAAGAATTAAGACCAGGACTGTAAATCATTCAATGATCATTTTTAAAAATATTTTCATAAACCCCCGCATATTTTCCAACTGCTTTTTCCAAAGAGTAAAACTCGCGGGCTCCATTTCTGATCCTGCCACTATCGAAATCCTTTTCTGAGGCTATTTCAGATGCAACTTCATGAAGTTGTTTTTCAGAAAATTCATTCAACACAAATCCGGCATCGTATTTTTTTACGATCTCTGCAACATCCCCCACACCGCAGTTGGTTATAACCGGTATTCCCATCGCCATGATCTCGCCATGCTTTGTGGGGGAAGATGATATTTTGGAATAACAAGGCTTTATAAAAAATATAGAATAACTACTGAATGATAAAAGTACAGGTACTTCGTGCCTTTTTGCCTGCCGGGTAATGATCCTGTCTGCCGGCATGCCTTGCTTTGCTGCTGCCCGGGTAATTATTTCGTGCCTGTGTGGAGAGATGAATAAGAATTTTGCGGTCGGGAATTTGTCTGATAATATTTTACATAACCGCATCATTTCGTCTGTAAGATACCAGCCTCCAATTGAGCCAAGATAGGTGAAGATCATTTCGCCTGATTTAATATTCAGTTCTTTACTGAATTGTTCTTTCAACTCTTTGTCAATATTTTCAGGGTTAAAAAGATCCAGGTCTGCACTGCAGGGTATCACTTCTATGGATAAAGGCTGTTTTTTTATATTATTCCAGGTAAGTATTTCCTTTTTTGCAGCATAGGTAAGGCATGTAATATAATCAGCATTTTCCATGCACTCATATTCATGTTTTTTAAAAAAATTATACACTGCTTTAAAAACAGGATTTTTCAGGTTCCACATGCCACCATCAACCCTTTCATCTGCCCAAAAACCCCTGACATCATCCAGAAATTTAATGCCATATTTTTTTTTCATCCATAAAGCAACGAGAGTGGGAAGGCCGGGCCTTGTATGCACCATATCAAAATTATTTTTTTGATGCAATTGCTTTGCTTTCTTCTTCAGCATGCGGTAATCGTAAATCGATGAAAGTACTGGTGGGTTTTTATGATAAGGGATACTGACCCATTCAATTGGAAAACCGGAAATCAGTTTTTCAACATAAATTTTATTTGCAGTGAATTTTTCTGGCTTGTCGCAACTTAAAATGGTAAACCTGTAGCCATATTTTGTAAGCCCGGATAAATAAGGAATCACCTGGCTTTGACCAAGAGGATCAGTCATGCCATCATAAGAAATGAATAAAATATTTTTCATTAAAGAATTTTTTTCTTCGTTTATGTCATCCATTTTTTATACCACATCTGAAACATGAGTAAGTACCAAAAAAGGCTATTATAGCTTCTGTTGCCTTTATAAAACTGTTGCATGATATGCTTAACCCCTTCAATTTTAAATAACCCGTGTTTTTCAAATGTAGCATCACTCATATATTCTTCTGCGTAATAACGAAGATCATTTCGCAGCCAATCAAAAACGGGTACACCAAAACCCATTTTAGGGCGTTCCATCATTTCTTTTGGAACATAGTCGTGAACAATTTGCTTGAGTAAATATTTTTTATTGGTGCCCTTCATTTTTAAATTTTCAGGCAGTTGTGCTGCAAATTCTATGATCCTGTGATCCAGCAGTGGTTCCCTTCCTTCCAGTGATGTGCTCATTCCTGCCCTATCAACTTTTACGAGTATATCATCAGGCATATATGTTTTGTAATCAATGGCAAGTAGTTTATCCAGGTCACCTAAAGTAGCATTTAACATGCTTTCTGAACTAAAAAAAGATGTTGGACGCAAAGTTTTAACTGAAAGTAAATGCTCCAGTTGCTCACTGGTATATACTTGTGAAAGCATAATATCATTCATGGAAGAAGCGGTAATTACCGGATGCTGGAGCAATTTTGAGAAACGTTCCTTTTTAATGGATGCTGCTGTGTTTCCGGAAATTATTTGCAATAATAAATCAGGCAAATATGCTAATAATTTCCCTGCGGGTTTTCTTATTACTGCCGGAAACCTGTTCATGGATCTCAGGAAATCGAGTGCCAGTGGATACTTATTATACCCGGCAAA
>JANOPU010000290.1:0-20766 GCA_031422055.1 Ferruginibacter sp. | reverse complement strand
CTATAAGCTGTTAGCCGTTAGCAAATACAACAGATGGAAATTGACAGGATACATTTCTTTAGTTAAGGACTAAAAACAGTAAATGTTTTTTTGCTAATATCTAAAGGCTAAAAGCTTTCTTTAATAAATAAAAAATTCAGTTCTTTAGTTCAACAATGCAAAGAGTATAAACCTGTTTTGCTAAAACTTAAAGGCTAACAGCTAAAAGCTTTCTTATGGTCATCAAACGTAAAGATTTTATACAAATAGGTTCACTGGCAACGGCATCTATGATGCTACCCAAATTTTTAAAAGCGTTTGAGAAACCGATGATGGTGCCATCTGGAAACAAAGTGGTTGTAGTCATTCAATTCAGCGGTGGTAACGACGGTTTAAATACTGTGATACCGATTACCAATGATATTTACTACAAAGAACGACCCAAGCTTGGCATTGCAAAAGACAAAACAGTTAAATTGACTGATGAAGTTGGATTAAATCCTGCATTAGAAAGTTTTAAAGGATTGTACGATGACGGAAGCCTGGCAATACTAAACAGTGTTGGTTATCCAAACCCCGACAGGTCGCATTTCCGCAGCATGGATATCTGGCAAAGTGCCAGTGATAGCAATGAATATATAAATACGGGTTGGCTTGGCCGTTACTTAGATGCTCAGTGTAAGGGATGTGATAAACCTACCCAGGCTTTGGAGATTGATGATATACTCAGCCTGGCATTAAAAGGGAAACAGC
Organism: Ferruginibacter sp.; assembly: GCA_031422055.1. Classification (GTDB taxonomy): domain Bacteria; phylum Bacteroidota; class Bacteroidia; order Chitinophagales; family Chitinophagaceae; genus Ferruginibacter. The sequence goes on along the minus strand of JANOPU010000290.1, from coordinate 20,034 downwards.
ATTCCGGCCTTGCATTCAAAGATCCACGCCGCCTTTACAGCAGCAGCAATGAAAAGTTTTATAAAGATATTAGTACATCTCACAAGACTACAGAAGAAACGGTAGATTATCTCTATAAAACCATGGGAAATACATTGAGTAGTGCTGATTATATTTTTCAGCAAAGTAAATTACATCCTTCATCAGCAACTTATCCGAATACGGATATGGGAAAAAACCTGAAAACCATTTCAACCCTGATTCAATCTGATATCAATACCAAAGTATATTATGTATCATTAGGCAGTTTTGATACCCATGTAAACCAGGAAGCACAACAAAAACGATTGTTCACAGAATTGAATGATGCGGTTAAAGCATTTACAAATGATCTAAAAAAGAACAATCGTTTCCAGGATGTGTTGATGATGACCTTCTCTGAATTCGGAAGACGTGTGTCGCAGAATGGAAGTAATGGAACTGATCATGGGACTGCAAATAATATGTTCTTCATCAGCGGCGGTTTAAAAGAAAAAGGTATTTTAAATGCCATGCCCGATCTATCCGACCTGAATGAAGGTGACCTGAAACACAAAGTAGATTTCAAAAATGTATATGCAACGGTATTAAACAAATGGTTGGGTACGGACGATAAAGCAATTCTGGGAAAACAGTACCAGCATCTGAATTTTGTATAATTTTTTTAAACAGATAAATATTGAACCTGCCTGCCGGCAGACAGGTGTAAAAGGTGAGCCATCTTAGTAAAGTAATACTTGTAGCTATCTCAAAAGCTGGCTTTTCACTTTTACATTCATTATTTAATATTTTATATTTCTTATTTCACTCCTTTCTCCTTCATAATCTTGTTTAACCATTTCAACATGGCAAATATGATAAAAGTAGCGATCAACAGCAGCACAAAGTTCACCCAAAAGAAATTTGCTTTGTGTTCATAACCATCCCACATCGTAGCAAGCAGTCCGGATAATTTATTTCCAATAGAAGTAGCCAGGAACCAACCTCCCATCATCAGGGAAGTTAAACGCACCGGGCTTAGTTTTGAGACCAGAGATAGTCCCATGGGGCTTAGCAGCAATTCTCCGATTGTGATAACTCCATAGGTGCCTATCAACCACCACACACTTGCTTTTTCAGCGCCATTACCCGAGATATAAACAGCAGCAACCATTACAAGCACAGATAATGCAGAGATGAATAAACCAAAAGCAATTTTTGTTGCAGTAGAGGGTTCTTTATTTTTTCTTCTCAAAAATGAAAAGAAAGCAACCACTAAAGGAGTCAATAAAATTACCCAACCCGGGTTAATAGACTGGCTGATTGGAGTTGACCACAAAGTGGCTTTGCCCCCATCTGCCGGAAGACTTTCGGATTGTACATTTTTAAAATAAACCGGGTAATTATATTCTTTAATAACCATTCCGTCTTTTTTTTGCAGCCTGAACAATTCATCATATAAATTCACGGAATCTTTTTTATAGGTAACATTTTCTGCCTGTTTTAAACTCCTGAAAACATCGCCGGTAGTTCCGCTTACCTGCCTGTTGGTATAATTATCAGCCCAGATAGTAAGCGCCGTTCCATTTTGTTTGAACACTGCCCAAAACAATACAACGGATGCAAAAATGGCTAACAAGGCTGCAATAGGCCTTTTTTCAGAGGTATCTGCCCGAAAATATAAGGATGAATAAAAATAGATCACAGGTATACACGCAAAGATGAAAGCATCTGTACTGTCTGAACCGAAAATGTTCTTTGGTATGATCCAACCCAGCACCCCCGCAATGATCGCCGGAATAAAAATGGTCAATACGATCTTTGAAAAAGGCATGTCTTCTTTTGACATGGGTTTTCTGATATCTCCCGATGTATAATGTTTGGTACCTGACATAAAAATGATCACGCCGAGAAACATACCAACACCTGCTGCCACAAAAGCATACTTCCAGCCCCAGATTATTATTATGGCAGCACTGAAGAAATTGCAGATAAAAGCACCAATATTAATACCCATGTAAAAAATATTATAGCCTTCATCTTTTCTTTTTTCAAATTCAGGTGTAGAATATAAATTGCCCAGCAGGGTGGAAATATTAGGTTTAAAAAAACCATTTCCAAATATCACCAGGGTCATAGAAAGGTACAGCATGGGTAAACTGTGTACTGCCATCAGGCAATAACCGGCGCCCATCATTAATCCCCCGGCAATAATAGATTTTCTGTAACCAAAATACCGATCTGCAAGTAAGCCACCAATAAACGGAGTAAGAAAAACCAATGCTATAAAAGTTCCGTATAGATCAGAAGCTTCCGTATTGGTCATGGCAAAACCATGTTCTACATTTTTGAGGTATAATAAAAAAATACCAATCATCAGGTAATAACCAAACCGTTCCCACATTTCAGAGAAAAACAAAAAGGGTAAAGCTTTTGGATGTTTTGGTTGATTGCTCATACAGCTAATTTAGATTGTTAAGATAATTAAAAAGGCGACCAGTTGATCGCCTTTTTAATATTTTATGAAGCACTTTATCTTATTCCGTGCATCATTTTTTTCAATTTCGGGGTTAGTAAAAATAAGAGTACAGCAGCTACTCCGCAAAGTATTACAAAAACCATAAAGAATTCATACAAATTGTGAATAGTAAATCCGGCAAATGAAGGATTATGATCACTGATCTTTTTTTCTGCAAGCATTTTTAATTGTTCAGCTGATGGTATAATTTTTTTATCAAGTACAGCCTGAAGGTCAATCCCCATTTTTGTTGCTTCCGTAAATTGCTCACCGGTTGCCGGTAAAATAGATCCCAACGTTCCGGCTAAAGCATAACCCGAAGCATTTGATAAAAAGAACACACCGTATAGCAAAGAAGAAAATCTTTTTGGAGATAATTTTCCCACAAGAGAAAGGCCAATAGGTGATAAGCAAAGTTCACCGAAAGTTTGTATCAGGTAAAGTAGAATTAACCAATGTACTGCCAAAAGGCCGGTGTTACCAAGGTTTTTAACATTGTGCGCTATGATGAAATAACTCAATGCAATCAATGCCAATCCTATTGCTTGTTTTACAGGCGAAATTGGTTCCTTGTTTTTAGCTCGCAGTTTATCCCATAAAATACTGAAAGGAACTGCAAAGGCAACTACGAATATGCCATTGAATATTTGTACCATAGAAGGCGGCATGTTCCAGCCAAAAAAGTTTCGGTCGGTTTGGTTGTCGGCAATAAAGGTTAAAGAAGATCCTGCCTGTTCAAAAGCAGCCCAGAAAAAAATAATAAAGAATGATACAATATAAATAACCAATATCCTGTCTCTTTCTTCTTTAGTTAGAGAACTGTCTGATAAGATCAATCCTGCAAGTGAAAGACCGCTTGAATATATGATCGAATAAATTACATTTTGTCCAAATACATAAAAGAATAACAATCCTAAACCGGCAAATGCAATAACTGCAGCTGTTAAAGCTTTTGAACTGAATACTGCTTTTTGAGCTTCTCCTTCTTCATAATCTGATGAATCATTTTTAGATGGCAAACCACCAATGGGTTTTCCGTCGGGCGTTCTTACATATTTGTCTTTTAACAGAAAAAATGTAGCAACACCTATTAGCATCGCAATTGATGCAGCTAAGTAACCCCATTTAAACGCATATATATCTCTAACTCCGCTTTTATCAACAACATCACCCAGTAATGGACAAATTAACTGACCAAGAAAAGCACCCATATTAATACCCATGTAAAAAATAGTAAAAGCGGTATCAAGTTTATTCCGCTCAGATTTAGGATATAGGCTGCTTACCATACTGGAGATATTGGGTTTAAAAAAACCATTACCTAATATGATAACACCTAAAGCTATGTATAGAAGTGTTTTTGCGAGTTCAAGGTCAGAACTGAATATACTAGCACTAAAAAAAAGTAACATTTGTCCTGTTGCCATCAATAATCCCCCAAGAATGATACAGAGTCTGTTGCCTAAAAAGCGATCTGCAATAAATCCTCCCAGCATCGGTGTTAAGTAACATAAACCAAGAAATCCGCCATAAATAATGGAAGATTGTTCCTTACTCATCATTAAAGCATTAACAATGAAAAGCGTTAATATGGTTCGCATTCCATAAAAGTTAAAACGCTCCCACATTTCGGTGCCGAAAAGAACCCATAGACCCTTAGGATGTTGTTGTTTTACTGCTTGTTCACTCATATTAGTTGGTTTTAGTGCTTAAAGGTTTTGTATAGTGACTCAAAATAGCGAAATTCTTTTACTACACACAAAATCAATTTGCCATTTTTAATAAATCAGGCTTGAAATTGCTTGTCTTTTTTCTACCGTTGGTAAAAATATTTACGATTATAAGACTTCATAAATTTAATTTCGCAAATAAAAGATATAAATCTTTTTTAAATTCAACTATGAACATCCTTATAATCGGATCGGGCGGCAGGGAACATACTTTAGCCTGGAAATTGAAACAAAGTAAACAATGCCATGAACTTTTTATCGCACCCGGCAATGCTGGTACGGCTTTGGAAGGAACCAATTTACTAATTGAGATCACTGATTTTGATGCGTTAAAAAAGGCTGCTGTTGAAAATAATATTGAACTGATCATTGTTGGTCCGGAGGAACCATTGGTAAAAGGTATCGTTGATTATTTTGCCTATTCAAAAGAAACAAAGCATATTCAGGTTATCGGCCCTTCTAAAAATGCCTCTCAACTGGAGGGAAGTAAAGCTTTTGCAAAATCATTTATGCAACGGCATCATATTCCAACGGCAAACTACAAAGAGTTTACTGCAGATAATTATGATGAAGGAGTTACTTATATAAAAGATCATGCTTTGCCTATCGTTATTAAAGCAGATGGCCTTGCTGCAGGAAAAGGTGTATTGATCTGCCAAAGCCATCTGGAAGCTCTTGCAGAATTTGAACTGATCATTCATCGGGCAAAATTCGGGGATGCAGGAAATAAAGTGGTGGTTGAATCATTTTTGGAAGGAATTGAAATGAGTGTTTTTACACTCACAGATGGTATCAATTATTTATTATTACCCGAAGCCAAAGATTATAAAAGGATAGGGGAAGGGGATAAAGGCCTCAATACAGGTGGAATGGGAGCCGTAAGTCCTTTACCGTTTTTCAATGAAACATTGAAACAAAAAATTATTAACCGTATTATCGATCCAACCATCCGGGGGCTTCAAAAAGATAAACTGGATTATAAAGGATTTATTTTTTTCGGATTAATGATCAATAATGAAGAACCATATGTTATTGAATATAATTGCCGCCTCGGTGATCCGGAAACTGAAGTTATCATTCCAAGGATCAATAGTGACCTGGTTGAACTCTTATCTTCTGTAGCGAAACAGAACCTTCATAATATGTCAATTGATATTGATGAAAGAGCTGCTGTTGCCGTTGTAGCAGTCAGCGGAGGATACCCGGGGAAATATGAAACCGGAAAAACAATCAATGGTTTATTGGATGAGACCCTGGAAGATAGCCTGGTTTTTCAGTCCGGAACATTACAACAAAATGAACAGGTTATCACAAATGGAGGAAGGGTTCTGGTTGTAACATCTTTTGGCAGTAATATCAAAGAAGCGGCTGAATTATCTGAATATATGATGGAACAATTATATTTTGAAGATATATATTACAGAAATGATATTGGGTATGAATTCAAATAAGGAACAATACTAACGGAAATGCGTATTTGAATTTGATGTTCCCATAAGCTATAAAAGCTAAATAAATTAGTAAAACAATTGCTTAGAATATTTTATAAAAGCAGGTCGAAACAAAACGCTTTCACAAAACTGTAAAATAAAAATCTTTGCCGTTGTTAAATCCAATATTTTCCTTCAACTTTGCCTGCATTGTTTACATTCAGTTGTTACACAAAAAATTATGGGAATTTTTAATTTTTTTACGCAAGAAATTGCAATTGATCTGGGTACTGCAAACACCCTCATAATTCACAATGATGAAGTTGTTGTGAATGAGCCCTCTATTGTAGCCCTTGATAGAAATAATCCTAAAAATTTATTAGCCGTTGGGAAGAAGGCTTTGATGATGCATGAGAAGACCCATGAAAGTATCAGAACCGTTCGGCCTTTAAGAGATGGGGTTATTGCTGATTTTAATGCTGCAGAATTAATGATCCGGGAAATGATCAAGATGATCTATCCCAAAAAACCATTATTTGCTCCAAGCTGGAGAATGATGATCTGTATACCCAGCAGTATAACTGAAGTGGAAAAACGTGCAGTTAGAGACAGTGCTGAACAGGCGGGCGCAAAAGAAGTTTACCTGATACATGAACCCATGGCTGCTGCATTGGGAATTGGAATAGATGTAGAAGAACCGGTAGGAAATATGATCATTGATATTGGCGGAGGTACAACCGGTATTACTGTAATTGCATTGGCTGGAATTGTATGCGATCAGAGTATTCGTATTGCCGGAGACGAATTTACCGCAGACATTATGGAAGCATTACGGCGTTATCATAGTTTATTGATTGGAGAAAGAACTGCTGAACAAATCAAAATACAGGTTGGAGCAGCAATGAAAGACCTGGAAAACCCACCCGATGATATTCCGGTTAATGGCCGCGACCTCGTTACTGGTATTCCAAAGCAGGTAATGGTAAGCTACCAGGAAGTGGCAGAAGCGCTGGATAAAAGTATTTTCAAAATTGAAGAAGCCATTTTAAAAGCATTGGAAACCACACCGCCAGAACTGGCATCCGATATTTATCGCCGTGGATTATATATTACCGGTGGCGGCGCTTTGCTCAGAGGATTGGATAAAAGATTGGCTGCAAAAATTAAATTGCCGGTTCATGTTGCTGATGATCCGCTGAAAAGTGTTGTAAGAGGAACAGGGATCGCTTTGAAACATTATGACCGGTATCCTTTTGTTATGCGTTAATTTTAAATTTTAAACCTGCCTGCCGGTTGGCAAGTTTTGAATTTTAAATGTGGCTGATTCACTGTATTCTATCCACGGCATTTATAATTCAAAATTTATAATTCAACATTCAAAATATTCCTTCTCCGTTGCGAAATATTTTTCTGTTTATTCGCCTTTACTTTAATCTAATCATTTTCCTGATTTTACAGGGATCATGCATTTATTTAATTATTCATTACAGTAACTATCATCATGCTGCTTTTGGTAATTTATCAAACCAATTAACCGGCAGGGTAAATGAACAATACAGCAGGATAGATAATTATTTTCATCTGAAACGAACAAATGACTCGCTTGTAAAAGCTAATGAATCCTTATATAATAAGTTGAAAATAGATTTTGAACTGCCTGATACCGTTTCCAATGAAAGGATCGATTCAATCCGCATCGATTCTATTATACAATACAGAAAGTACACTTACCTGCCTGCAAAGGTTGTGTCTAATTCCATTTCAACACAAAATAATTATATTGTTTTATCAAGAGGCAAAGCAAGGCAGTTGCATGAAGGAATGGGAATTGTAGATATAAACAATGCCGTGGTTGGCATCATAACAGAAGTAACAGATGATTATGCCGTTGTAATGAGCCTGCTGCATAAAGACAGTCACCTGAGTGGTAAATTATTAAAAGGGGGAGAAACGGGAACTCTAAATTGGGATGGTAAGAAACCTAACATGATTACTTTATCAAATATTCCAAAAAGTGCAAAAGTTGCAAAAGGCGATACTATTATTACAAGTGGATTCAGTACAACTTTTCCAAAAGGAATGATCATTGGAAGGGTTGCCGAAGTTTTTTCTGAAACCAGCACAAGTAATTTCAGGATCAATTTTATAACAGCTGCAAATTTTTATAACCTGCAATATGTATACGCAATAGAAAATAATCAACAGGAACCCGTTAATAAAATATTGGATAAAATAAAACAACAGCATTGATGTTTTACGATGAACAACCTTTTTAAATATATTATCCGTTTCATGCTTTTGATATTATTTCAGGTTTATGTACTGGATAAGATACACCTGCATCAAATGGTTACACCATACCTATATTTTTTATTTATTTTATGGTTGCCTTTTAAAATGAACCGTACATTACTGATGCTCATTGCATGTATACTTGGTTTTACACTGGATAGTTTCAGACACCATCCGGGTTTTCATACTGCAGCATGTTTATTAATTGCGTATATAAGACCTTTTCTGATTAATTTACTTATTCAGCAGGAAGGAGCCGAAAAAAATTATGAAGAACCCTCTTTTCAAAGCATGGGTGGGTTTTTACCTTATTTGATATTTACCGGCATATTAAGCCTGTTGCACAACGGATGGCTCTTTTTCCTGGAGGCATGGCAATTCGGAGATGCCTGGTATTTTATTATTAAAACAATTTTATCCACTGTTATTAGTTTATTATTGATATTAATTGCAGAATTGATTTTTACCCGTAAACAAAGATTTCGGACGAACACAGTTTAAAAATTATTTAAAGCTGAAATGGGTATAAAACCCATCTGTCAATTTTATTAACTTTAACGTATTTTGCTATTAAAAAAATTCGAATTACATTGTCAGGGAACATTTGTTGATGTTACAATAATACTAAAGCTTAATCAGGGCTCCTTCCCGAAAACGGGGTGTAATCCCTGTCTGCCGACAGGCAGGGTTTTCGGGGCTCCTTTTTTGTTATTTTTTTTGTGGGACACCCCGATCCTTTCGGGGGAGAAGCAAAAATGTAAAGACTAAAATCTTTTATAAAATTCAGAAATACATTAAGATCGTTAGTTTTATCAATAGCACAACACGTTTAACATTATCAATAATTTCCCCAACAAAAAATAAACAACAAAGTGTCTGTATTTAACCAATCAAGAAAAAATGTAATCAGGTTGATATTTATTGGCACGTTTATTATAATAATAATCCGGCTTTTTACACTACAGGTTATTACAAGCAAATACAAGATTTTAGCAGATGATCAGGGTATTTTCCGTAAAGTAGTTTATCCCGACAGAGGTATTGTATTTGACAGGAAGAGAAGGGCCATTCTGCAGAATACAATTATATATGATCTGATGGTTGTTCCTGCAAAGATCAAAGGAACCGACACAACAGCCTTGTGTAATATTTTGCAAATTGATACAGCAGAATTCAGGAAAAGAATCATTACTGCTATCATTAAAAATAAAAGTTACCGACCATCTGTATTTGAGGCACTGCTTACAGAAGAAAAAAAAGCAAAACTTAGTGAAAACCTGTACAAATTTGCACCAGGGTATTATTTACAGGAAAGGCCTGTTAGAGATTATCCTTTTGATGCAGGAGGAAATATATTGGGATATTTAGCAGAAGTAGATACCAATTTTTTAAAATACCACAAAGATGAAGGGTATCTCATTGGAGATTATGCCGGAAAGGCCGGACTTGAAAAAACCTATGAAAAAGTTTTGATGGGGCAGCGGGGAATAGAATTCTGGAAAAGGGATAATAAGAACAGGCTCACCGAGAGATATGAAAAGGGCGTCTATGATACCATCGCTATTGCCGGTCAGAATATGTTTACTTCACTTGACATAGAACTACAGGAGCTTGGGGAAAAACTGATGGAAAATAAAGTTGGCGCTGTTGTGGCAATTGACCCAAGAACCGGGGGCATATTGGCTATGGTGAGCAGTCCAACCTATAAACCCCGTTTATTAACCGGTTCGGAAAGGCGTAAACAATATTCAAAACTATTGCTCGACCCCAGCCTTCCTTTAATCAACAGAACAGTTAATGCCTATTATTCTCCGGGCTCAACCTTCAAAACTTTACAGGGCCTGGTGGGTTTACAGGAAGGAGTCATTACACCAACTACTACGTTTAGCTGCAGTGGCGCATTCTATGGTTGCGGAAAGCCTATGCGTTGCCTTGATCCCGGTGTGTGGGCACTAAAAGGTGCCATTACCCATTCCTGTAATACCTATTTTGCAAATGTGATGCAACGGGTAATCAATAATCCGAAATATCCTAATTTCGATAGCAGCCTAAATCAATGGGCAAGGTACATGTATGCATTTGGGTTAGGACATAAATTGGGTGTAGATGTTCCTTCAGAAAAAAGCGGACTTATACCAACTCCAAAAACATATAACAAGATCTATGGCGATGGGCGTTGGAATTTCTGTACATTCCGTTCGGTAAGTATTGGCCAGGGCGAAGTTCTTACCACACCCATACAGGTTGCCAATGAAATGGCTTACCTGGCAAACAAAGGCTGGTATAAAATACCGCATATTGTAGATTCCGTTGAAGGTGGCGATAAATATGGCCTGCTGAATAAATTCAAAGAAAAGCATACTGCTGTAAATATTCATGACAGTATTTTTGAAGCAGTGCATGATGGTATGCAAGGGGTTATGGAAAGTGGGACAGGCAGGTATGCGAAAGTTCCGGGTATTGTAGTTTGTGGTAAAACAGGTACAGTTGAAAATGCATATCGGGGTGTAAAACAAAAAGATCATGCATTTTTTTCCGCTTTTGCACCACGCGAAAACCCACGAATAGCTATTGCCGTTATCTGTGAGAACGCAGGTTTTGGTTCAACTTCGGCTGCACCAATCGCCAGCCTTATGATTGAAAAATACCTCAATGATTCCATATCTGGCAAAGAAAGGAAGGCCAAAGTTGAAGCCATATCTAAAATGAACCTGATACCTCCGCGTATTTACCGGGAAATGCGTACACAGGACTCTCTGATACATTCAAAAGACACCGCATACCTGTTGGCAAAGGGGTATGTAAACTTAGTAAGGGATTCCATAGGCGGTGAATCTGAGGATGAGTCTGATGTTATGGAAAATCTGAAAAAAGAAAGGCAGAAAAAGCAAACACCTTTAAAAGACAGCAATAATATTAAACCTGCAGCCATACTGCCAAATGAAAAAAAGAAAATGGATGACAAAAAAGACACTGCAGTAATTAATTAACATCATGAAAAAAATATCCATACATGTACCAGGGTAACCCATCTATCACAAAAGGAAAAGACTGGGTTTTGATATGGCTGTATGCAACCATCGTTGTCTTCGGCCTGGTTTGTATTTTTTCAGTGGAATATAAGAGCAATGATGATTTTTTCAGAAGCCTGTTTCAGTTTAAAAAGAATTACAGCAAACAATTTCTTTATTTTGGTATATGTATCGTTTTGGCCACTTTCATTTTATTGACAGATAGTAAATTTTTTACTGCCACCCCAAATCTGTTGTATGTTTTTGGAATTTTGTTAATGCTGGCCACTTTTGTTTTTGGCAAAAATGTAAATGGCTCTAAAAGCTGGATACCACTTGGGTTTATGAATCTTCAACCCGTTGAACTATGTAAAATATTCACGGCCCTTGCCCTTTCAAAATATCTTTCAAGAAGTGATACAGATTTCAGCAAGCCCAGGTCGCAGCTCATTGCTGCAGGAATTGCATTTTTGCCTGTGGTTTTTTCCATTTTGCAAAATGAAACTGGATTGGCATTGGTTTATTTTTCTTTTTTATTACCAATGTACAGGGAAGGGTTGCCGCCGGGCTACCTCATTTCCGGTGCATCATTAGGCATATTGCTGGTAATTACATTATTGTTTCCACCACTTAGCCTTATCATCGTATTATCTGTTATTGCCTTGTTGACTATTTACTTTTTAAAGAGAAAGATTAAAAGAAATAAAGCTTTGTTGTTAATTATACTGGGGCTTTGGCTAATTGCAACTTTATTTGTTGGAGTAGCAGTACCTTTTTTATTCAAGCATGTTTTTCAAAAATACCAGGCAGACCGAATCTTTAGTTTGGTGGGAAGGGATAATCCTTTTTTGGATTCAAATACAACTACACTTGCCAACACTGACCTTACAGCTAAAAAGGCTAAAACAGATAAAGAGAATTATAATGTTAAGCAATCTAAAATCGCTATTGGTTCGGGAGGCATTTTAGGCAAAGGGTTCTTAAAAGGAACACAAACCCAGGGCGATTTTGTGCCTGAACAACATACAGATTTTATTTTCACTTCTGTTGGTGAGAATTTTGGATTTGCAGGCAGTTTTATTTTGATGTTACTTTATTTTGGAATGATGTTAAGAATTGTTTTTATTGCCGAAAGACAGCGTAGTACTTTCAGCAGAGTTTATGCTTATTCGGTTGTGGGTATATTATTTTTTCATGTGGCCATAAATATTTGTATGACCATCGGGCTGGCACCTGTTATTGGTATTACACTTCCTTTAATGAGTTATGGTGGTTCTTCGTTATTAACTTTTACTATTTTACTTTTTATTCTGATCAGGCTGGATGCAGACAGGCAAATGGTACTTCGGTGATCTTATTATTTACTTAATTTAAAGCACATTTGCAGCATGAAAATATTGCCATTGAGTGAAGGAAGTTTTACAATTGATAAGACAAAAATATTTATTCCATTTGATAAAAATACTGAGGATATACAACAAAGAGCTATTGGAAGCCTTTTGGTAGAGATACAACCATTCGTCATTATTACAAAATATGACATTTTATTATTAGATACCGGCCTGGGCTTTCATACAAAAGACGGTAAGATGCAATTGCATTATAACCTGATCCTTAATGGAATTGACCCAACAAAAATTACGAAAGTATTGTTAAGCCATTTGCATAAAGATCATGCAGGAGGTATTCAATATACCAGGATTGGAGCAGACCAACCGGAACTTGCCTTTCCAAAAGCTACTTATTATGTAAATTCAAAAGAGTTGGTATCCGCAAGGGAAAATGTAAATGCATCTTACACGCCTGAAGATTTTACCTTACTAAATGAAAAAGCTGATTTAGTTCTGTTGGGTGAAAAAGGAACTATTGACAATTATATCCAGTATGAAATGAGCGGTGCACATTGTCCGTACCATACAGTATTTTGGATTAAAGAAAATGATCAGGTTTTTTTTTACGGAGGAGATGTATCTCCGCAGTTACAACAAATGAAAAACAGGTTTATAGCTAAATATGATTTCGATGGTAGAAAGAGTATGGAATTAAGAAACAAATGGTGGCAACAGGGTCAAATGGAAAACTGGACATTTCTTTTTTATCATGATATTAAAACTCCTTTCGTAGTGTTTTAAAAAAAGAAGGCCTGCCCTAAAAAGAGCTGGCCGTTGCTAACCTATGAAAAACACCTTCTACAAAAATATATTATTTTTTTTCATATTCAAGCATTATTATTTTTATTTTATAAGGATAAACCATCAACCCGGTACCCTTTAACGAGTATTACCTTAAAAGGAAAGATCCTTTCCGGTTAGAGAAAGGATCTTTTCAGTATAAAAAAGCTGAAATTATTTTAGTTTATTGATTGTTTCTTTTCGGAGGCCTTCGGGTACCTTCGTTTTGCTGCCTTACTTTTCTTAGCCTTTCAACCAGCCTTTTTCTGAATTCAGTATCTTTTCTAAAGAAATCATCTGTTCGGTTATTTCCGACAACTTTTGTAAATCTATCCTGGTACTTCTTCTTAATGTCAAGAACAATCTGCTCTCTTTTTAACTCTGGCATGTTAAAGTCTACGGTTTTTAATTCTGTATCAAATTGTTTGTGTAAGGGCCAGAACTTTTGTGCTTCTTCTTCGTTTAAATTCAATTGCTGTGTGATATATGCCACATAAAGAGCCCGTATATTTTGTGCTCTTTTTACAGGATCCGGATCATTTTCCTGTGCATATCCGAAAAATATACATCCGATAACAAGGGTAAATAAAAGTAAAATATGTTTCATGATGATAAAATTAATTAGTTGTTGATTCAACAGCCTTTAACTGGTTTAATAAATTATCCAATGTGTTTTCGTCGGTTAGATAATCTTCCTGGTCGGGCAGGCTCTTATCATCTGATATAGATGCTACCAATGCTGCATTTACATCCTGCCCGTCTTTTTGAAGATAGTTTACAATGTCAGCATCTGTTAGCGTAGAAAACGCTTCATCAAAATTGAAAGCGATTTCAGTTTTCGGTCGAATAAAATCAGTTTCTCCCTTTTTATCAAAAATTGAAATAACGCTTAATCCTATGAAACCGGTAATAACTGCAGCTGCGGCATACCTGAAAAAAGAAGAACGGTTTTGCATTACAACGACTTTTGAAGGCTGTTGTATTTTATTTAAAATACCTGAAGCCAGTTGATCAAAATATCCCCGGGGAACAGAATACACATTTATATTCTTAAGGCCCATAAGTAAAACTGATCCTTCTGCATCCGACATTTCTGCCTTTATTTTCTTCATTATTGAACCTGAAAGGCCTTCAAAATATCCCGTAGGAACTGTACCGATTTCTTCAAATTGTACGGGTGGTTGTTTAACGGCAAGTAAAATATCACGGGAAAGAGCATCAAAATAACCATCGGGAACTGAAAAAACATTTCTTTTGGAAATATCAATAAGCAAGGAATTAAGCTCTTTTAACTCATTTTGTATAATAGTATTTTCCGGCATTGCTTGATATGACTTATTTAGAGGCATTTAGTTTAACGGTTAAGTATAAAATCTTCAATTTTTTTTACAGCATGATGATAGCTGGCCTTCAGTGCTCCTTCACTTGTTTCAAGTACCCTGCTCATTTCCTCATATGGCATTTCATCGTAATAGCGTAAATGAAAAACAGTTCGTTGCTTTTCAGGTAGTTTTTGTATAGCTAATTGCAGTTTCCACTCCAGTTTATTAGAATCAAAATGCTCGTCAGCCTTTATTTTATTGCTAAGTGTATTATCGTCACCGCTCAGGGAAATTGAGCTGCGTTTTTTTTGTTGCTGCAGAAATGTAAGGCATTCATTGGTTGCTATTCGGTAAAGCCAGGTGTATAACTGGCTGTCTTCTCTGAAATTATCCAGGCCTTTCCATACTTTAATGAACATATTTTGTAATACATCATTGGCATCTTCGTGTTCAATAACCATCCGGCGGATATGCCAATACAGTTTTTCCTGATATTTTTTTATAATACGGGTAAAGGCAACTTCTTTGGTTGCTTCAATTTTAAATTGAAAAAGCAGTTCTTTATCATCCAGGTGCTCGGCCATAAATTAATTAAGTATACCAAAATTAAAAAAACCAATCGTATGATTGGTTTTAATTTAGAAAGTTTAAAAAGTTCATCAAATCATTTTTTCCTTGCGATCACTTTTTCTGCGGCAGAAACAATATTTACGGCACCCAAGCCGTATTTAATTAAAAGTTCTGTTGGTTTGCCGCTTTCGCCAAAAGTATCATTGGTTCCGATATACTCTATCGGAACAGGCAGGTTCCTTGACGCAACCTGTGCAATGCTGTCTCCCAGTCCACCTATAATATTATGTTCTTCAGCAGTTACTGCACAACCTGTTTTTTTGATAGAAGCAATTATTGCCTCTGTATCCAATGGTTTTATAGTATGAATATTTATTATCTCAACACTGATCCCTTTTGATTCGAGTACTTTTCCAGCTTCAATAGCTGTCCATACCAAATGCCCGCAAGCAAAAATGGAAACATCTTTTCCCTCAGAGATCTTTTGTGCCTTTCCAATTACAAAATCTTCTTCTTTTGTAAATATAGGCCATACCGGACGCCCAAAACGAAGATAAACAGGGCCCTCATGTTTGGCAATTGCTTTTGTTGCAGCTTTGGTTTGATTATAATCTGCAGGTACGATCACAGTCATGCCCGGCAACATTTTCATCATACCAATATCTTCCAAAATCTGGTGTGTTGCTCCGTCTTCGCCTAAAGTTAGCCCGGCGTGGGATGCACATATCTTAACATTTTTACCGCTATATGCAATACTTTGCCTTATTTGGTCGTAAACACGTCCGGTGCTGAAATTTGCAAAAGTAGTTGTAAAAGGTATTTTTCCTCCAATGGTAAGGCCTGCTGCAATTCCCATCATATTGGCTTCTGCAATGCCACATTGAATGAATCTTTCAGGAAACTCTTTAATAAAACCATTTAATTTTAAAGATCCTGCAAGATCGGCAGTAAGGGCAACAATATTTTTATTTTCTCTGGCGGCTTCCAGAATTCCATCGCCAAATCCGCTTCGGGTGTCTTTATTACCAGTTACTACGATATCATTGAGCATGTGTTGGTCTGTTTTTGAAGCCGCAAAAGTAAAAGAAAGATTTGATTGCTGGCAAGGTTAATTTAGAAAGTTGCTTACAACGTTTTGATACATTTGATGCCTAACGAGAAACAAGAAATGAGAAACGGTTTCTCTAATTTAAACTGATCTGAGGGCCGTTAAACAGTGTTTCGTCTGATTTTAATTTAAGTTCCCAATTCCAGGCGGTAGACATCATGTCATCAAGTGTATATTGAATGGTCCATCCCAAAAGTTTTGTTGCTTTTTCTTTGTTGGCAAAAATTGCAATGACATCTCCGGGCCTGTGTGGACCGATCACATAATTCAGTTTTTGGCCACTGACTTTTTCAAATGTTTTAATTACTTCCAATACACTATGTCCGTTACCGCTTCCCAGGTTGAATACATCGCAGTTACTTTCATTCTTATTGTTGAACAGATAATTGAGTGCTAAAGTATGTGCATGTGATATATCTGAAACGTGAATATAATCTCTGATACAACTTCCATCATTGGTGGGATAATCATTTCCATATACGATCATTTGCGGTAGTTTACCGATAGCTGTTTGTGTTATTGCCGGTACCAGGTTTGCAGGTCTTCCTATGGGAATTTCGCCAATATGATTTGAAGTGTGCGCACCAACCGGGTTAAAATATCTTAACAAAACAGCCTGTATATTATTGCTGAAAACAGTTTGTTCTACGATCTGTTCGCCCATTTGTTTTGTAAATCCGTATGCAGATTCTGCTTTCTGTAAAATACTTTTTTCTGTAACAGGAATTTCAACAGGATTTCCATAAACTGTGCAGGAAGAAGAGAACACAAAATGAGGGACATTGAATTCTGAAGCACAACGTAAAATATTTATAAGCGAATTCAAATTATTGTCAAAATATAATAGAGGGTTTTCAACTGATTCGCTAACGGATTTATAAGCTGCGAAATGAATGATGCCATCTATGTCCGGGTTTTCCTGGAAGATTGCATGTGTATCATCAAAAATACAAAGGTCAACGGTATAGTTCTTTACTTTTATTCCGGTTATTTTTTCAACGCCTTCTAATACCCCGGCTTTACTCCGGCTGTTATTATCTGCAGAAATTACTTTAAATCCATTTTGCAGCAGATCAACAATAGTGTGCGAACCAATATATCCGCATCCACCAGTAACTAATATTTTTTTCATCTATGAAAGGTAATTTTTTTTACAATCGGTATAACATGTATGTTCCGTATTAATCTGAACAGATTATTTCCGGGTGTAAAGAAAACAAAAAATTTACTCAATGACCTGAGAAGCTGTCTAAAAATTAAATTTACGGCGCATACAAAATCTACGGATCTATTTTTAAACAGCTTCTGAGTGATTTGTAAAAAATCTTTTCAATTTTTTATTTAAAGAAAAAATGAATGATATAATAAGTAATTGCAGCCAGTAAACCACTTACAGGAATCGTTAAAACCCATGCCCATAGTAAGTTTACCGTTACCCCCCATCTTACTGCACTTAAACGTTTTGTGGCTCCTACGCCAATGATACTTCCGGTAATAGTATGTGTGGTAGAAACCGGGATACCCATTTGCCCCGTAAAGAATAACGTAAATGCACCGGCGGTTTCTGCAGCAACACCCTCAAGCGGAGTAACTTTTGTAATTTTTGTGCCCATTGTTTTAATGATCTTCCATCCGCCGCTCATGGTGCCTAAGCCTATTGCCAGGTAGCAGGCGGCGGGTACCCAATTGGGCAGATCAGAAAAATTCTGAATACTTCCATTTGCTATCAAAGCTGCACCGATAATACCCATTACTTTTTGTGCATCATTACCGCCATGCCCGATGCTGAATGCTGCAGAACTAAATAACTGTAGTCTTTTAAACATATTGGCTACTTTAAAAGCAGTAGGGGTTCTGATCTTTTCCACATATAAATAGACGAGGGAAAATAATATGGATGTTAAAATAATGCCCCAAACGATGATGCTGTTATCGGCTTTATCTATATCCTTGGCAAAGGCTTTTTCAATACTGAAGGAGGTGATTTTCTTTTTTACCTTTTCTTTATTATCATATTCAATAACAAAAATTGAATTCAAAGCAATCATGGTACTGTCTAAAGAAATTTCTTTTGCCAAATATCTTTTTAAAGGTTCTTTATATTTCTCCGTTGCTTCTTTTTCAATATTATATATTGCTTTAAAATCCTTATTGCTGGAAGATTTTGCCTCTATTACAAGGAAATCATTGGCATTGCGAATATCGTCTTTTAACCTGCTGGCCTCAATATCCTTCAGCCATCCATTTTCTGTTGCCTGTTTTGCAATAGCTGTTGCACCAAGTTTATCAAAATCGTTTACCAATACTTTAATATTATTATAGTTTGGAAGTGCCTTATCTAATTTTTCTTTGGCAGTATTGTATGCTTTTAATTCGATAGTGCCATTTGGGTTTAATTCTATTTTAGACAGTGTTTCTTCTACTTCTTTCTTATACTTGTCAACCTTTAGAAATTTTTGAAGGTTTTCATCCATTTTACCGGTTTCAAATTTGTCGAATAATAAAACGGTTAAAAATGTCACAAATGCAATGATCCCAATCCTGGCCCAGATATTTCTCATGATGGTTACGATAGTAATAAATATAGAAATACCCATACCTATGAGCGGGGCAAGAAAAATAAAAATGATTGTACTGAGAATGATATCAGATTCAACAATTTTGCCCCAGTTAAAACCAATCCCTTTTATTAATAAAGCATGTGCTATAGCAGCACCGGCAAAACCTCCAATTAAAGTGTGGGAAGAAGAGGAAGGAATACCATACCACCAGGTTAATAAATTCCAGAAAATAGCAGCAATAAGTCCGGATAAAATTACCGGCAACGTAATAAATTCCTTGTGAACAGTTTTGCTAATAGTATCGGCTACTGCATGGTCTTTAAAAATGAAATAAGCCACACAATTAAAAATAGCAGCCCATACTACCGCCTGAAATGGATTGAGTACTTTGGTTGAAACAACCGTAGCTATTGAGTTTGCGGCATCATGAAAACCATTGATGTAGTCGAAAATTAATGCAAGTACAATGATTACTATTACTAAAGTCATTTTTTAATATTGAGATTTGAAAACCTGCCCGCTACTTTTAAGCGTATTTCACAATAATACTTTCTATTACATTCGCTGCATCTTCGCATTTATCGGTAACTATTTCCATGACCTGGTAAATTTCTCTTTTCTTTATTACTTCTTTTGCATCAGGCTCTTCGGCAAATAAGCGTTCAATACTCATATCAAAAATATCATCTCCCTGGTTTTCTATGCTATTGATCGTAACCAATGCATCTGTGATCTTGCGCATGTTCTTCATGTTACGCAATTCCATAACTGCATCATGAACTGCAACACAACCAAGAGCAATCACTTCAGACATTTTATGAATACCTATATCATTTGGATTTACCCTGTAAAAATTGATCTTTTTGGCGGAAGCATATATATAATCGGCAATATCATCCAATGCAGAGGCCAGGTAATGAATATCTTCCCTGTCAAAAGGAGTAATAAAATTTTTACCCAGTTCTGTAAATATCTGGTGAGTATAATCATCATTCACGTGTTCCATGTCTTCAATCTCTTTGATCAATTTTCCTCTTTCATCAAAATCAGGCTCATGCACCACATCTTTTAATTTTTCACCCATTTTAACCAGCACATCTACAACGCTTTCAAATAATTGAAAAAACACCCTGTCTTTAGGTAAAAAAATATTTAAAATTGAATTTATACCAGCCATACATATGAATTTAGATTCAAAGGTTATGTATTAGAATAAAAAAATGAAATTCTTTCAAAATGGTAATGATTTGGTAACATGGAGGTAATATTAAATTGTTAATAAATTACAATAAAGTTAATCTAATGGTTAAATAATGATATTAGT
>JANOPU010000289.1:0-14909 GCA_031422055.1 Ferruginibacter sp. | reverse complement strand
AATAAAAGAAAATAAAATTCCGGTACATAAAAGTACAGCGTTGTCAAATTTATATGAAGGGCAAATAAAAAAAATTCGAAAAGAAATTAATACCTTACATGAAGACCTTCAATATGATTACCTGAAAGAAATGGAAACATTATCTTGAATTATTAATTAAAAAAGAAGCTGCTATGCCACAATCAAAAAACAGAAAAGCTCATAAACATCATGTTGATTATGTGCCTCATAAAAAAGAAAGAAAAAGCGCCGTTACAATTGCTATGATCGTTTGTACGATCCTAGCATTGGGGATAGCTTTTTTTGCTGCAGGCCCATCAGTTATAGCATTGGTTTGCGGTGCCATTGCAGGTGCTGTTATCGGTTATTTTGGGGGCAAAGAAATGGATAAAGCATTTGATAAAAATTAATATAGCACTTATCAAACTGATTAATAAGTGCTATACGATCGGATATTAAATTAAGCCGGGATATTTAAGGTTTAAAATTCCCCTTAAATTCTTTTTTAAATTTCATAAAGTCGGGGATCGATACATTTTGCACATATGGATTGCCGGGATTTATGCTAATATATTCCTGGTGATAGTCTTCAGCAGAATAAAATTTTATATATGGAACGACTTCTGTTACAATTTTATTTTTAAATTTCTTACTTGCTGTCAGCCGGTTAATTTCACCTAATATGATCTGTTTTTCTTTCTCATTCCTGTAAAATACCACAGAACGGTATTCAGTCCCTGCATCATTTCCCTGTCGGTCCAATGTTGTTGGATCATGACTTGCAAAAAAGGCTGCTACCAGCGTTTCAAAAGATATTTTTGAAGGATCATAATATACCTGAACTGCTTCTGCATGGCCTGTTTTTCCGGATGAAACAGACTCATAAGTAGGATCAGATGTCTTACCACCGGCATATCCTGATACTGCATCTCTTACACCAACGAGGCTTTGAAAAACAATTTCTGTATGCCAGAAACAACCCTCAGCAAAAGTTGCCACCGATTCGTTTGTTAATGCTGTTTTTTTTTCTGAAACAGATATCTTAGGATTATTATTTTGTGTCTGCGCACAAGAAACAAATGCTATAAAGGCTATAATGGTGGATAAAAATGATTTCATTGAAACAATTGATTTATTTTTTATAAATAAACGTAAAAACATCAACAGTAGTTCTGAACATTTGTTAATTTAAACAAAAATAATTTACTGATCTGTTGGGATATCTAAAACCAACTTTAAGATTATTTACATGTAAATTAGCATCTTAATTGCCAAATGATGAACATGATCACTTCCGTGAATGATTTTAAAAATGTTTTTTTTATTGGAGTAGCCGGAACAGGTATGAGCGCCATTGCTCAATATCTTGCCGGTACAGGGAAATTGGTAAGCGGCAGCGATCGGTATTTTCAACAGGGAGAACAAAATGAAACAAAAGACAAACTGGAAGCATGTGGCATTAGATGTTTTTTTCAGAACGGAGAGGGAATTAGTGAACAAACAGATCTGGTAGTGGTTTCAACAGCCATTGAAGATACGGTAGCTGAGGTACAAAAGGCCAGGAGTTTGTCCATACCAATCATAAAAAGGAGTGAATTATTAGCCATCATTTCAAAAAGTAAAAAAACAATAGCCGTCGGAGGCACTTCAGGTAAAAGTACTACCAGTGCCATGTTATTCAACATCCTGGAATTTGCGGGGCTTGGTCCAAGCATTATCAGCGGTGCCGGATTAGTAAGTTTAATAAAAGAAGGAAAGATCGGTAATGCAAAAGTGGGTAAAGGAACATGGCTTGTAATTGAAGCGGATGAAAGTGATAGTTCCATTGTTCAATACAGTCCAGAAGTGGGGTTATTGCTGAATATTGATAAAGACCATCAGGAAATAGATGAATTAATGAGCATTTTTGAAATATTTAGAAACAATACGAAAGAACTTTTTGTAGTAAATCAATCCAATAATTTAGCAAAGCAACTTTCGCAAAATATAAAAAATGATTTCTCTTTAATTGAAAGCTCGGAAGCAGGATATATTGCAAATAATTTTATTCAGGAAGGGCTGAATATTAAATTTTTTGTAAGAAATGTTCAATTTTCAATTGATACTGTTGGTAAACATAATATGGAAAATGCTATTGCGGCTTTAGCAGTTGCAAACCAGTTAGGCGTGACCATATCAGATTGTGCAGCTGCTTTAATCAAATATGAGGGTATTTACAGGCGTCACCAGTTACTGGGCAAAAAGAAAGGAGTATATCTTATAGATGACTATGCACATAATCCGGTAAAATGTGCTGCCTCCATTGCGGCCTGTCAATATATAGCACCAAAGGTAATTGCATGGTTTCAACCACACGGTTACGGACCTACCCGTTTTTTAAAGGATGATTTTATACATGAAATTGCGGCTGTACTAAGGCCCGATGACGAAATATGGATGAGCGAAATATTTTATGCAGGCGGCACTGCTGTAAAGGATATTTCTGCTAATGAGCTGATTATAGAAATAAAAGCTGCAGGGAAGAATGCTTTTTTTGTAGAAGACAGGAATCAATTTTTAGACAATGTAAGGTCACATTTGACCGATAATTGTGTATTATTGTTAATGGGTGCCAGAGACCCGGGACTTGAATTTTTTGGAAGATCTGTTTGGGAAAAATTGTAATTGTCAGCCCTATTAATTTGGCCGGAAACTTTATCATTCATCATTCTTACTTATATGACAACGCTTATTACATATATAAAAAAACTTGTCAATACCACCCAACAAAATATATTATTAAGAGGAAAAGAGCTGTCAATACTACCATCCATTGAAAACGCTTTCCTGCTTATAGAAGACGGTATCATTACCGAATATGGTCATATGTATGAACTGGAACTTAAAATACCTCAACTTCCTAAACATATCATTGATGCAACTGGTCAATTTATTTTACCATGCTGGTGCGATAGCCATACGCATATTGTATTTGCCGGAAGCAGGGAAAATGAATTTGTAGACAAGATCAAAGGATTGAGTTATGCTGAAATTGCAGCCCGGGGTGGTGGTATTTTAAACTCTTCAGAAAAATTACTGGCTTCAACCGAAGAACATCTTTTTAATGAATCATGGCAGCGTCTTACAGAAATAAACAAATCAGGAACCGGATCCATTGAAATAAAAAGCGGCTATGGCCTGTCGGTAGAAGGTGAATTAAAAATGCTTCGTGTAATAAAAAAATTAAAGGAAAGATCAGGAATGATCATCAAATCTACCTTTTTGGGAGCACACACATACCCACCTGCTTACAGGGAAGACCACCAGGCCTATATCGACCTTATCATAAATGATATGTTGCCTGTTATTGCAAGGGACAAGCTGGCAGATTATATCGATGTGTTTTGTGAAACAGGTTTTTTCTCTCCGGAAGAAATGGAAACCATATGCAAAGCAGGAGCATCTTATGGTTTAAAACCAAAATTACATGTTAACCAGTTGAACAGTATCGGTGGAATTGAAGCTGCAATAAATTTGAATGCTATTTCTGTTGATCACCTGGAAACAATGACAGAACAGGACATTACCTCCATTTCACGATCAAATACCATTGGAACATTATTACCAACAGCCGCATTCTTTTTAAGAATGGCCTACCAACCAGCACGTCAGTTGATAGATGCCGGTTGTGCCGTAGCGTTAGCCAGTGATTATAATCCGGGATCTTCCCCAAGTGGCAATATGAACTTTGTAACTGCACTGAGTTGTATACAAATGAAAATGCTTCCCGAAGAAGCCATCAATGCAGCAACTATCAACGGTGCGTATGCGATGGAAGTACAGGATCTGTCTGGAAGTATTTCTATTGGAAAAAAAGCTAATCTCATATTTACCAAACCAATACCTTCTTTAGCCTACCTGCCATATTCTTTTGGGAATAACCTTATTGATAAGGTTATGATGAATGGAGCGTTCATATAAATAAGAAAGTAGAAACAAGGAATAAGAAATAAGGAAGTAAAACTCTTTGCTTCGTTGTGCCTTTGCGTGAAATAATACCATCTTGATTTAATATGTAGTCCAAAGGACTACGTTTAAATCTTAGATGGTATTATGCCGATAGGAAAAAACATTGGACTAAATATTAGTATAATCGGTATAAAAAGGTGCCACTAGGGACATAATGAAAGTCACAGGGTTCACAAAGTTCTAATGGTGTTCTTTGTGAAATATTTCGTGGTCTTTGTGGTTAATCTACTTCATTTATACTCTAATCATTCAGGTTCTTTGGCCTTTGGCCGAAACTTTGCATCTTTGCGTCAAACTTTAAAGCATGATGCAACTGATCGAATGTGTTCCCAATTTCTCTGAAGGGAACGATATGAATATCATCAATCAAATAGCTGCTGAAATAGAATCGGTAGAATCAGTTCGTCTACTCAATGTTGATCCGGGTAAAGCTACCAACCGAACAGTTGTTACGATGGTTGGGGAGCCGAAAGCTGTTATTGAAGCAGCATTCCGGGCTATCAAAAAAGCCGGTGAGTTAATAGATATGAGCAAACACAAAGGCGAACATCCGCGTATGGGCGCTACGGATGTTTGCCCGCTGATACCTATTGCCAATATCAGTATGGAAGAAACGGCAAAATATGCACAGCAACTTGCAAAAAAAGTTGGAACGGAATTGCAATTGCCGGTTTATTTATATGAAGCTGCACAACCGGATAAAACGAGGAATAATTTATCAGTTATCCGTGCCGGCGAATACGAAGGCTTTGCAAAAAAGATATTACAACCAGAATGGAAACCAGATTTTGGCCCAGCTGTTTTTGATGCTAAGCGGGGAGCAACTGTAATTGGTGCCAGGGATTTTTTAGTGGCATACAATGTAAACCTCAACACTACGTCTACCCGCAGGGCAAATGCCATTGCCTTTGATATTCGTGAAGCCGGAAGGAATATTGAAGAGAACGGTGTTAAAATAAATAAACCCGGTACCTTAAAAAGTGTAAAAGCCATTGGCTGGTTCATAGAAGAATATGGGATAGCACAAATATCCATTAATCTGACAAATATTAATATTACACCGGTTCATATTGCATTTGATGAAGTATGTAAAAAGGCAACCGAACGTGGCATAAGGGCAACCGGTAGTGAACTGGTAGGATTGATACCGTTAAAGGCCATGACTGATGCCGGAAAATATTTTTTGCAAAAACAAAAACGTAGTATCGGGGTAAATGAAAAGGAATTAATTAATATTGCCATCAAATCAATGGGACTTGATGAACTGGGGCCATTTAGACCGGAAGAGCGGATCATTGAATATATGCTTGCCAATAAAGCCGAAAGCAAACTCATCAGCATGACACTTACCGATTTTGCGGATGAGACGGCCAGCGAAAGCCCTGCACCGGGTGGCGGCTCCATCTCAGCTTATACAGGAGCACTGGGTATATCACTGGCAACGATGGTTGCAAATTTATCATCACATAAAAAAGGATGGGATGAACGTTGGGAAGAATTCAGTATTTGGGCAGAAAAAGGAGAACAGTACAAAAATGAGTTATTGAAATTAGTGGATGCAGACACCAGCGCTTTTAACCAGATCATGTATGCTTTTGGATTACCAAAATCAAATGATACGGAAAAAGCAGTAAGAACAAAAGCAATACAGGATGCTACAAAATATGCTATTGAAATCCCATTTAAAGTAATGCAAACAGCGTTTGATTCAATGGAAGTAATCAAAGCAATGGTTGATATTGGTAACCCAAATTCAGTTACGGATGCTGGAGTAGGGGCCTTATGTGCAAGAGCTGCAGTAATAGGAGCGTTTATGAATGTGCGCATCAATGCCGCAGGTTATAATGATAAAGTATATGTTACGGACATTGTTTCTAAAGGAAAAGCGATCGAAGATAAAACGATTGCTTTGGAAGGAGATATCTTGAAAATGGTGAATGACAAGATAGGAGTGTAAAAGGTAAGGTTAGAAGGGTTACGCCAGAAATAATTTTATATTCATAATTAAAGTTTATTCAATCAAATTATTTGTAAGGCTAAAATAAAACTTCCATTATTGTAACTGTTTTATTAGGATCTACAATTAATGATAACTTCACTTACTCAAATTCTTTAAATTGCATATGTATTTTTCACGAAAATGAATTAACATTTTTATGCAGTTCCTCTTAAAATTAATTTTGATTATTTTTCCTTACATCGGTTTTGCACAACAACCAAAAACAGCAGGGGGCTCCGTGATAAGGTTTGAAAACTATTTATCAAAGTATGTTCAGACAAGAACAATAGATGTCTGGCTGCCGCCGGGTTATGTTGCCTCAAAAAAATATGCGGTATTGTATATGCAGGATGGTCAGATGTTGTTTGACAGTACTAGAACCTGGAACAAGCAGGAATGGGAGGTAGATGAACATATCATCTCACTGTTACAAAGTAATTCGATCATGGATTGCATTGTAGTTGCAATACCAAATGCTGGTGATTACAGGATAGCAGAATATATCCCGTATAAACCTGTTTCAAAACTCCCTGCAAAGTTCAGGGATAGTTTAATAACAAATGAATTACAGGGAAGATCTCTATCAGATAACTATCTCTTATTCCTGGTAAAAGAATTAAAACCTTTTATTGATGATCATTTTCCAACTTATAAAGATCAGCGGCATACTTTCATTGCAGGTTCAAGTTTAGGGGCCCTCATTTCATTGTATGCCATCTGTGAATATCCAAGGATATTCTATGGTGCAGCCTGCATTTCCACACATTGGCCCGGAAGTCTGCAGAAATATTCTGATGATATCCCTTTCTCAATACTGAATTACCTTGAAAATCATTTACCCGATCCTGATACCCATCGCATATACTTTGATTATGGATCCAAAGGGCTCGACAGTTATTATAAACGATATCAAAAGATGGCAGATAAACTTATGAAAGAAGCTGGGTTTAAAAAGAATAACTGGGTCACACGCGAATTCAATGGCGAAGATCATACCGAAAATGCCTGGGCAAAAAGATTACAGATACCGCTTAGTTTTCTTTTAGCGATACCTGATCCGGAGGATGATTGACGGGTTAAATACAAATAAATATCCCGTTATGGCCAGAAAAGTACGTCAGGTCACATAAAATGATCAACAATTTGCAGGTTATTTTGGATTATACTCAAAGGTGATCACTGCATTCTCAGTTAAGCTTGCACTGGCAAATAATTCATACCGCTTATCCCCTGCAATTACAACAATTAAAGCGGTATTTGGAGGAATACTTCCCAGGTTTTCAGCAAACAAAATTATCTCATGAGTTGTTTCTTTTTCATCCAGTGTAATTGGCAGTATGATTGGTTTTTCTGAAAGCCGTTGATGACTCAATATCAAAATTCCATTGTAAAAAACGCTGACCGTATCTGAATCTATCACTCCGTTATCGTATACATTCAGTACAATATTCTTTTCATTGACAATAAGCCTCTTCATTTCTTTATTCTTTCGAAGTGCCATTTGCTTAATGACCGAACCATTGTCATTTATTTGGACGATCACAGGAACGGGTACTTGTATTTTTTTAAGGGTATCAACAAGTTCTGTCTTTGCAGGTTTTACAGGAACATTTATTTTGGCTATATTATCGGGCTTCTTTATAACAGCTGGTTTCTTTGGATTCGTTTTTTTATCAATGATATTTTTTTTATCAAAATTATCCGATTTCTTCATAACGATCGGGTTCTTCAGTGTATCATTTTTTTTATCAGGTATGCTTTTCTTCAGTTGTATCTTTTTAATGCAATCCTTCATATTGGGTAACATTAGCCTTGGTTTGCGAGACACTTTAATCAGGTAAACATCTTGTCTGTTCAATAATGAAAATAAAGATCCAATAACAGATGGATCTGTTTCATACCCTTCAAGAATTTTTTTGTCATCAATTATTTTACTCTTCAACCGAAATCTCATTAATATATGATCGCCGCTGTTTTCAATGAAAGATGTTCCGTTTAAAACCCACTCATTTCTGTTCTTATCAAAATAACCTGTAAAATTGGCCTTACAAAAACTTTTCTTGTCATTGTAAATATAATCCCAGGAATATCCGCATACTGTTTTATCAACCTGTACAATATTAATCTGTAAAAATTCATCGTTACCAAGGTATCCTTCCCAGGTACCGGTAATATCCTGGCAAAACAGGCAATCAAACCGTAATAGGAAACAAAGTAATAATATTTTTTTACTAACAAACATCGTATATAAAACTATGAAAATAACCGGTACCTGATTAAAATTAAAACTTAAAATTCTGTTGTTTTTACTAACTATATCCTTTTTCTTTTAAGTATATCCTTGTTCAGCAATTGGATGATTGAAAACAAATAAGCTCAAAAAAGAAATTAAATTATTTAAGTACCCAACCTATTACAATTTTTTTAATACCAGTCAAAGGGAAAAATTTTATTCATATAGAATTTTCATAACTTCCCACTATGAAGCATTTTAAATTCTATAGTAAGAATGATATTTTGTCTATTACTAAAACCCGGCGTTTTGAAACAAAACTTGGCGAAAGAATTCAGCATTTAAAAAAAGATGATGAATGGCCAGAGGCATTGGCACAATCAACAGCAAAATATGTTTTAGTTGGTATTCCAGAAGATATCGGTGTTAAAGCAAATCATGGAAAGGGAGGTACGGATACAAACTGGCTTCCCTTTTTGAATTCTTTTTTAAACTTACAGAGTAATGATTTTCTTACCGGTGACAATATCTTATTACTCGGCCATTTTGACTTTGGAGATATTCAATACCTGATCGAAAATCATGCGTATGATCATGATGAATTGATCAGTGCTTACCGCCATGCTGTTAAAATCATTGATGATGAAGTTGAAAGCATTATAAAAGCCATTGCATCAGCAAAAAAAATACCGGTCATCATCGGTGGAGGTCATAATAATTCTTACCCAATCATCAAAGCTGTATCAAAAGGATTGCATAAAGCAGGTGTCATTCCTTTGGCACAGATCAATTGTATTAATCTGGATGCTCATGCTGATTACAGGCCTGTAGAAGGTCGGCATAGTGGTAATGGTTTTCGTTATGCTGAAGAAGACGGATTCCTTGGAAAATATGCAATAATAGGTTTACATGAGAATTATATCGCACAAAATGAGCTGATGGAGATTCATGAGGACCCTTTTATACATTACTGCACATACGAAGATATTTTTATTCACGAACGGCAGAATTTTATACAGGCAATATCTCACGCAACAGGTTTTACTGAAGATACCTTTTCAGGAATAGAACTAGACCTGGATTCCATTCAACATGTGTTGAGCAGTGCACATACGCCTTCCGGAATCAGCGTTTTGCATGCAAGGCAATATATTAATTTTACAGCCACTGATGTAAAAGTAGCTTACCTGCATATATGCGAAGGTGCCTGTCAGTTAACAGATGGTAAAAAAGATGAAAGTACCGGTAAACTGATCAGTTACCTGGTGAGTGATTTTATAAAAGCAAATGCCGGGGAGTAAAAGGAAAAATTTAAAATGTAGAATATTAAATGTAAAAGTTAATTCGATTCAAGTTTAAAATAAATCCTTAAATATTGAATGTAAAATGATTCCATCTGGCAACTTTTTACATTTTAGATTTCTTGTTTTACATTTTACATTTCTGCACTACAAATGATCAGCAATTTCTTTTTCCGTTGCAACACCATCTTTCCTCCAAACTTCTTTGCCCTCTTTAAAAATGATAAAAACCGGTAAGGCAGTAACTGCAAATTTTTGTAGGATTTCCTGGTCATTTCCACCATCAACTTTTAATAAGGTAAATTTTCCTACATTTTTTTCCTGTAGACTTTTAATTATAGGTTCCATTTTTTTACAAGGAGGGCACCATTCTGCACCGAAATCAACTAATACGATTTTTGATCCGATGATTGTTTGCTGAAAAGATTCCAGCGTCATTTGTTTGGTTGTAGATTTTCCTATTAATGACTTGTTAGCAGCTTTCCAGGCATTGGTTCCTCCAGCCAGTTCATATACATTTTCATAACCCAAATCTCTTAATTTTGCAGCAGCAGCAGCACTTCTGCCACCAGCCAGGCAATAAACAAACACGGGTTTGTCCTTATCTATAAATGCTATGCGCCTGTTGAATTCTGTTTTGTTATTCCAGTCTGCCATTAATGCATTCGAAATATGCCCCGAATAATATTCTCCCGGTGTTCTTACATCCAATACCTGAACAGAATCTTTAGTACTGATAGCTTTTTCAAATTCTTCTGCAGTTAAACTGGTTTTGTTTTGTGCGTTACAGGAAAAAATTAAACACGAAATGAGCAGGGTGGTAAATATTTTTGCTTTATTTTTCATACTGCAAAGTTAATCAGTTAATGCTTTCATTGCTTTTTCAGAAACCATTTATACATTCACTTTAGGAAACCTTTTGATTGATTCTCTCCAAAAAGAATCCAGCATATAAAAAGCCATCCCCATTAACGGTGATGGCTTTAATGAATTTATAAATAAAAATCAATTGGATTCGGGAGAAAGGTATTGTGCAAAGGCATATCCTTCTTCACCATCTTTTGTTTTTATCTTCCACCAACTGTCATCAGTTTTTTCTACCAGCGTAACAATTTCATTGTGTGCTGCTTTACCAACAATAGCTCCTTCAGTACTTGGAGTACTTCTGATATTAAGGTTAGAACTGTCTGTAGTTACTTTTAACTGAGCACCAACATCAGCTTTAATATCAATATTCATCATCAGATCGCCGCTTGACATATTCGGATCAATTTTATCATACATTGACCAAAGCGTATCATAATCTGCAGTATTTTTTGCAGTACCGCTTACATGAAGTGTTCCGTCTTTTTCTGCTATTGACAAATTTGTAACTCCCATGCTATTTGCAGTTTGTAATAATTCTGCATATTTATCTTGTAATGCCATTTTCTAAATTTTAATTTATGATTAAATTATTTTTTATCCATTAATTTACTAACATCTGATTTAACTTTTGCAGAAGCAAGCATTTGCATCACCTTCATCCTGTCTGTTTTAGTTATCTCGCCAGAAAGAATAGCTTGTTCGCCTTCAAAAGAAACAGTAACCCCTTTGATGTCTTTTAAACCGTCTTTTACTTTTTGTTGTGTTGCTTCATCCAACACGGTAGTAATAGAAGCCGGTGCTGTTGGAGGTGGCGGTGGAGGTGGAGTAATTGTGCAATTATTAACAACAGATTTTACACCTTTGATAGCTGCAACAGTTTTTTCGCACATTCCTTTACAAGCATCATCTTTACATTCGCCACTGATTGTTGCTATGCCATCTTTAACATCTATAACTGTTGATGTCATCATGGGATCTGCTTTCAATGCAGCTTCAATTTTTGCTTTAATATCTGCATCTTTTGGACCACAACTTACAAAAGCAAGTGTAACCATAACAATCACCGCCATTAATACTTTAGTTAATTTCATTTTAAAATTTTTATTGTGTATAATAATAACTCAAAGTAAAGGAAAAATCAGATCAAATAATGGACTAGCCTGATAATTTTACCCATTTGTATTAAAATTTTTGTTCCGTTCGGTTTTGATATTTTATAAGCAACTAAGCCTGCCGCCATCAACCGGTAAATTGATCCCATTGATATATGCCGCAGCCGGTGAAGCAAGGAATGCAACAGCAGCGCCAAATTCATTAGGTTCTCCGATGCGGCCTGCAGGAATTTCAGCAACCAATACTTTCATAATTTCTTCTTCTGATTTTCCGGAATCTGCAGCTTTTTTTTGAATAACATAATCTGCACGAACGGTTTTTGTAAAACCGGGTAAAACATTATTGACGGTTATGCCAAAGGGCCCCAGTTCTGTTGCCAGTGTTTTACTCCAATTGGCAACTGCTGCCCGAATGGTATTGCTAACACCCAAGCCTTGAATTGGCTGTTTAACTGATGTTGAAATGATATTGATGATTCTACCAAATCCGGCAGCCTTCATCCCTGGTACAAGTGCCTGTGTTAAAATATGGTTACAAATCAGATGGTCATTAAATGCCTGGATAAATGCTTCCGTGCTTGCACTAAGTGCTGTGCCACCGGCAGGGCCACCGGTATTATTTACTAATATATGTGAAGTTTTCCCTGCATCAATAAATTCAGTAATTGCAATCTTGACCGTTTTCACATCTGTAAAATCTGCAATAAGATATTGGTGTGATTGTCCTTTTGATTGATCAAGCGTTTTCACAGCATCCTGCAATTTTTCTTCATTACGGGCCATCAATACAACATTGGCCCCAAGCAATGCCAGTTCTGCTGCACTGGCATATCCCAGGCCCTGTGTACTGCCGCAAACAACTGCTGTTTTTCCTTTCAGGTCTAAATTCATAACACTAAATTTTACCGAAGCTATTCATAATTTTCTTTAAAAAAAATACGAACATCTTTATCCCTGCAATATTCATACAAGTTGGAAAATTTGATTTTAAATTACCATTTGACAAAAACTAAAAAATCTTACGCACATTATTATATCTATTGTGGATAAATGAGTAAATATATAAATGACCGCATTCATTTATATTCGCAGCATTATAAGCAATTTGTGTTGAATTTTGCATGTTAAATTTTAAATGAATGAATGGTTTTTTATTCAAAATTTAAAATTCAACATTTAAAATAATGTATTTAATTATGGCAGAAAAAGATCTATTTAATTATACCGAAGACAGTATCCGCAGCCTGGATTGGCGTGAACACATACGCCTGAGGCCCGGAATGTATATCGGCAAACTGGGTGATGGTAGCAGCCCTGATGACGGTATCTATGTTTTACTGAAAGAAGTGATCGACAATTGCATTGATGAACACACCATGGGTTATGGTAAACATGTGGATGTGAAAATTGATGGCAAAACAATTACCGTCAGGGATTATGGCCGTGGTATTCCATTAGGAAAAGTGGTAGATGTGGTAAGCAAAATAAACACGGGCGCCAAATACGATAGCAAGGCTTTTCAAAAAAGTGTTGGATTGAATGGCGTAGGAACAAAAGCCGTGAATGCTTTAAGTAATTATTTTAAAGTTTCTTCATACCGGGAGGGAAAAGAAAAATGGGCCGAATTTGAAAGAGGAGTGTTAACCAAAGAATCAAAAGAAGTTTTAACAAAAGAAGAGAATGGTACTTTCATAACATTTATACCGGATGAAAGTGTTTTCAAAAATTTTCATTTTATACAGGAGTATTTAGATAACCAGTTCTGGAATTATTGTTACCTGAATGCGGGACTGGTGATGAACCTGAACAATAAGCGGTATGTCAGCAAAAACGGTTTACTGGATCTTTTACAGCGTAAAACCAATGAAGATGAGATCCGATATCCCATCATTCACCTGATGGGTGATGATATTGAAATAGCCCTTACCCATGAAAATAGTTATGGTGAGGAATATTATAGTTTTGTTAACGGGCAGTTCACAACTCAGGGCGGCACACACCTGGCTGCCTTTCGGGAAGGTTATATAAAGACCATAAGGGATTTTTATAAGAAGGACTACGATGCTGCTGATATCAGGGGAAGCATTTGTGCTGCTTTATCCATCAGGGTGCAGGAGCCGGTGTTTGAAAGCCAGACAAAAACAAAACTGGGCTCTCAATCCGTTTCAGAAGGTGGGCAAAGCATGAAAAATTTTATTGGCGATTTTCTTTCCAAAGAACTGAATAATTATTTGCACCGAAATCCAACTACAGCTGAAGCATTAAAAAAGCGCATTGAACAGAATGAACGTGAACGGAAAGATATGGCAGGTATTAAAAAGCTTGCCAATGAAAGAGCAAAAAAAGCAAACCTGCACAATAAAAAATTAAGAGATTGCAAGTTTCATTACAATGATGAACCAACAGGTAAAGACAAAGACAGTATTGTAGAAAAACAAAAAGAAAGCACCATTTTTATAACAGAGGGCGATAGTGCCAGCGGTTCAATTACCAAATCAAGAAATGTAAATACACAGGCAGTTTTTAGTTTACGGGGAAAACCACTAAATTGTTTTGGACTTACTAAAAAAGTTGTTTACGAAAATGAAGAATTCAATCTGTTACAACATGCATTGAATATTGAAGAAGGTTATGAAGGACTGCGATATAATAATATTGTAATTGCAACTGATGCTGATGTAGATGGGCTGCACATACGATTATTGCTCATGACATTCTTCCTTCAATTCTTTCCGGATATTGTAAAGAACAGCCATGTATATATATTGGAAACACCTTTATTCCGGGTAAGAAATAAACAGGAAACAATTTATTGCTATAATGAAGCCGAAAAACAGGAAGCCATAAAAAAACTGGGGAGCAAACCTGAGATCACCAGGTTTAAAGGGTTGGGAGAAATAAGTCCGGAGGAGTTTGCAAAATTTATCGGTCCGGATATTAAAGTTAAAAACGTAATTATAGAAACAGGAGATCATATTCAGGATATGCTGGAATATTATATGGGAAAAAATTCGCCGCAACGGCAGGAATTTATTATTGATAACCTGAGGGTGGATCTGGATTTAATTGAAGAAGCAGAAGTAACGAAAAATTAAATATCGGAAATGGTCTTTGTGAACATTGTGAAGAACTTAGTGCACTTTGTGGTTTAACAGCATTTTTTTTACCACAAAGCACACAAATATTTACACAAAGGACACTATAAATAATATTAAAATAAGCAAACACATAAATTTAAAATGATTCACATAGTTTTTAATGAAGCAGATATTAAAGTGTTGGAAGAAGCTATTTCAATGGATGAATCGCTTGCAGGAAATGTTTTACAGATCAAAGATGATTACGCCGTTGGTCCACTGGGAGATATGTATGTTGCAGATGGAATCGAA
>JANOPU010000288.1:0-7159 GCA_031422055.1 Ferruginibacter sp. | reverse complement strand
AGCTAATACTGTACCGAATTGATACTTTCTGCTGTGTTGCCATGATTTTGTCAGATTTTAGGTTTGAAAATCTGTCCACCTATTTCAGGACAAGACATCCATTATCCATTATCCAGTATCCAGTATCCAGTATCCCCGTCCGAGTGGTATTCAGCCGGGCGGGCAGTATCCGGTTCTTCCGTTAACTTTGCAAATTAAAACATTGCATTGGATAAGCAGCAGGTGATATATAAAGATTTAGGGATCATTGATTACAAAATTGCCTGGGATTATCAGGAAAAGTTGTTACAGGAGAATGTTTCCATAAAATCTGCTATAAGATCATCGGGCTTGGATATGCCTGCAATTGATTTGGAAACTCAGAACCATTTTCTTTTTTGTGAACACAATCCCGTATATACAATTGGCAAGAGTGGTAATATGAATAATATATTACTCAGTATTGAAAAACTGGAGGAAAAGGGTATCCAATTCTTTCAAACAAACAGGGGAGGCGATATTACGTTTCATGGCCTTCAACAAGTTGTAGGGTATCCTATTCTTGATTTAGAAAAATTTTATACAGATATAGGTAAATACCTCCGTAATATTGAAGAAGTGATCATTCGTACCATCTTTGAATATGGTATTACCGGAGAACGCAGTAAAGGTGAAACAGGTGTCTGGATTCAACCTGGTGTCATTGGGAAAGAGAGGAAGATCGCTGCAATTGGAGTGAGATGCAGCAGGTGGATCACGATGCATGGCTTTGCATTGAATGTAAATACGGATTTGAAATATTTTAATAATATCATCCCTTGTGGGATTCAAAATAAGCATGTTACTTCCATTGAAAAAGAAACAGGCAATAAAGTTGATTATGAAACAGTAAAGCAAAAACTTTTACAGAATTTTGAGAAGGTTTTTGAAGTAGAAATCGTATGAGTATTAATTATATTTCTTGTTTTGTTCACTGTTGATACTTTTTCCATCTTTCCCGATAAAGAACTTATTCTTTTCAATTAATTTCCCGTTTTCAAATAGTTCGAAATGAAACCAGCCAGCATGTACAAAATTCACTCTTTCTATGATCAGGTATTCTTCCCTGAGTTTAGTTAACTCAAATAAAAAAATATCATTTTCATCAAAAAACTTTACAGTATATTTTTTTACTGCGGCATTATGTAAATAAATTACAAGATTATTTTCTTTTCCGGTATAGATCCTTTGGCTTGGGTAAGTAATCGCATCCGGATCAATTTTTATAATGATTGAATCTTTTTTTGGCGGTAGTTTTCCTATTGAATCTTTTAATGGGCTTACCTGCCATTGAATGCGTGGCAAAATCGGATTGTTTTCCGTTAAATTACCGGAGGTGTCTTTTTGGTTAATTTCAATACTGTCTGCAGGGTTAAAACTTATTTCTTCCGTTGTAACGGGTATTTCTTTTTTAAATGCTGGTATTTTTACCGGTCTTACGGTTGAACTGAATGTATAGGAACCTCCTTCAAAACTTATAAAGACCCGATAATACATTTTTGAGTATGGAGGTTTGTCATCAGCGAAGCCATTTTCAAGATTCTGTGGATTTAAAACTGTACCAATGGTGCTGAAATTTTTCAAACTATCAAAAGAACGTTGTATACTGATATTTGTAACCGGAATATTGTAAGTATTTTGCCAGCTTACTATTATCTTTCCATTAAAATTTTTTACTGTAATGTTTGGTAATATCTCCTGGGCTGAAACATATTGCAGGGCTGTTATGCAAAATATTAAAATAAGATATTTCTTTTTTTTCATAGTTATTGAAAACAGCATAAAAATTACAAACAGAAAAATAATTAAGCAAATATAAAGCGATGTTTAATGATTTAAAAAACTAAAGTTGAAGCTGGTAAAGAAAGATTACCCTGTAATCCCCCTGTATGCAAGCAAATAATCTTACTTCCCTCTGCAAAATATCCTTTTTTTATTTTGTCAAAAACTGCATACATCATTTTAGCTGTATAAACAAAATCCGTGGGTATATTGTATTGTTTGTACAATTCATTCATAAATAAAATAAGTTCATTTGTTTTTTTTGCATATCCTCCAAAGTGATAATTATCAAAAGTCACCAGTTTGTTAATATTTTTATCATGGCACAAATAATGGATCCTCTTTTCTAAATCAATCATTGATTTCAATACCGGTATACCAATAATGGTCTCGTTGGAAGTTGATCCTAATAGCAGGCCTGCAACTGTAGTTAGAGTACCTATGGCTGTGCAAATATGGGTTGGATTTTTATGTTTTAATTTTTGCATTATTAATTCTGCCCCGAGTGCACCTGTTGGATGGTATCCTCCTTCAGGGATCAAAAGGAAATCTCCAAACTTGTTTTTCAATGTTTCTTTAATTTCCCTTGAGTCTTTGTTGTTGTATTCAATCCGCGAAAGGAAATATAATTCCATCCCATTTTCAATGCATTGTTTTAATGTGTGATTGTGTATACTGGTATTTTCGCCTCTTACAACTCCTATAGACCTGATACCAAAAATTTTACAGGCATAGGCTGTAGCTGCAAGATGATTGGAGTAAGCACCACCGAAAGTTAAAATGGCCTTATGTTTATTTAATAACGCTTCCTCTAAAAAGTAATGTAGTTTGTATAACTTGTTACCCGATAAGACGGGGTGAATTTTATCCAGTCTTGCAATTGAAAGCGAAATTTTATTCTCTGTCATCAATGGCCCGCTCAGGTCAGTAAATTCCAGTTCATTAACTTCAAAAAGGATTTTCATTATTACTGCTGGTTTATATTATTTTTGCATTGTAAAAATAAAAATTAATTAAAAATAATATTTAAAGAATGCAACCTACACTTTTAATTTTAGCCGCAGGAATGGCAAGTCGTTATGGAAGTATGAAACAAACGGAAGGTTTTGGCCCTTCCGGAGAAACTATTATGGATTATTCCATTTATGATGCTATTAAAGCAGGATTTGGCAAGGTTGTATTCATTATCAGAAAAGATTTTGCTGAAAATTTCAGAGCAAATTTCGATACAAAACTTAAAGGCAGGATTGACGTAGATTATGTATACCAGGAAATGGATTGTTATGTTGACAAAAATGATATACCTGCTGACAGAACCAAACCATGGGGTACAGGGCATGCAGTTTTATGTGCTTCAGAAATAATAAATGAACCATTTGCTGTGATAAACGCTGATGATTATTATGGTACTGATGCGTTTGCAAAAGCAGCTGATTTTCTGAATAACAGGTGTAATAAAAATACTTATGCAATCATTGGATACCAACTTGATAAAACACTAAGTAAGCATGGTACGGTTAGCAGGGGTGTATGTGAAACTGATACAGAAATGAATCTTATTTCTATTCATGAACGTACCAAAATTTATGCTGACGGAAATAAAGTTATTTATGAGGAGAATGATGAAAAGAAGGAAGTTCCTGCAAAATCAAATGTTTCTATGAATTTTTGGTGTTTCCATCCATCTGTTTTTGTCCTGACCAGGGAATTGTTCGAAAAATTTGTACCGGTTAATTCCAATAATATCAAAGCAGAATTCTTTATTCCAATCATTGGAGATGATTTTATAAAAAGGAGCGGAAATGTTATTAATATTATTCCTACATCTTCTCAGTGGTTTGGCGTAACGTATAAGGAAGATGCGGCATCTGTTAAAGCTAGTATTGATAAACTTGTTGCTGAAAATGTTTACCCTGATTCTCTATGGACCTGAGTTGTGGTATATTATGTAAGTTTTTTTAAGTGAAATAAAAAAGGGTATCCTCTCAATGGGATACCCTTTATAAATTTATGGAGAATGCTTAATTTCCCTTGATCATAAAAACATAATCCTCTACTTTTTTGATCTGGTTGATCCTGTCGGTACCTTTTAATGAAGGGGTTGAAGTGACCTTTATTTTTTCATAATCTTTTAACTTTTTAACTTCATCTATTGCTTTATATATGTTAGAAGATTTAATTGCAAAAACTACACCGGCAGCATTGGTTTCTTTGCTGGTTATGATACCAATGAGTTCACCATTTTTAGTGATCACTGGCGAACCGCTGTTTCCTTCATTAGCAGAAGTGCTTAGCTGACAATAAATGGTATCCATTAAGTAACCATTTTTTGCACTGATATATCCTTCACCATATACAATTTCCTGTTTTGGATATCCAAGCATAAATATCTGCTCTCCAAGTTCAGCATTGGTTCTTTTAATAGTATAAGGCAAACCCGGAAGTTTTTTGAAATCAGTATCTGTTACTTTAAGAATTGCCAGATCACTCTCAATATTCACATAAACTGCCTTAGCCAGAAATTGATCACCTTTATTATTTTCAACAATTAACTGATGCTTTGCTTCCTTAATTACGTGAGCATTTGTAACAATAAAATTGTTAGTAACATCAATTAAAAAGCCGGTTGCCCTAAAAGTAGCTTCCAGTCTTGGTTTTACTATAACCGGATTGGCTGGTGTCAGTTGCCCTATCTTTTTTTCTAATTGCCGGGTCTTTTCTTTTTGATCTTTTATCATTTCAACCAAAGGCTTAATATCTGAGGTTGTTTTCTGGCTGCTAAAAACAGATGTGAGACCAGCACTTATGATAGAAGCAAAACCTGCAATAGTAGCAGCAACGGCAATGTTGCGTTTATATCGGTTCCATAAATAAATTATTTTTGCTTTTCCAGCTAAGCCCGATCTTTTAATTAATCCTTCAGAAACAAGATTGGTTTCAGTTTCATGAAGCAAATGTTTGAAATTTTTGGTACTGCCATATCGCTCCAATTCATTCAGAAAAAAGATCTGTTCTACAACTAATTGGTCCAATTCTGGGTTTTTCTTTCGTAATTCTTCGAAAAATATCTTTTCTTCTGTGGTCATTTCACCCCTTGAAAACCTTTCAGCAGCATCTATCAGTAAGGTATCTTCCATTTTATTATCCGTTTTTATATTGTGCAAAAAACAATTTTTTTAATCTCACAAGGCATTTATATTTCTGGGTTTTTGCATTATCTGCATTTGTGTAACCAAACTCAGTTGCTATCTGAAGCATATGTTTTTTATGAATATAATATGCCTCCAACAAACTTTTACACGGTTCACCAATCTTACTCATGGCATTTTCCATGATATTGAAGTCGAGTTGTCTTTTTTCATGTATTTCAATATCATCTTCCACCGGTATTATTTCTTCCATTTCATCTGCCTGTCTGCCAAAACGTTGCATTTGTTGCAGTTTTTTTAACCATAATCTGCGACAAACTGAATATAAATAGGTTTTTAACTGGCAATTCAGCTCAAAACCTGCTGTTTTTGACTTTTCAAAAAGCACGATCATAGCTTCCTGAAATATATCTGCAGCATCATCTGCATTACCATTATTATTCAGTATAAGTGATTGAACCATAGTATAGTTATCTCTATATATTTGTTCAATGGAGGCTTTATCCTCATTTGCCAACCCATCCAGTAAAGTTTTTTCCTGCGAATTAGAGTTCACTTAGCCTTTATTAATACGTTTTTGTTTCATTTAGTAACCCAAAGCAACGAAAATAAAGTTTTTTTAAAAAGACGGGTTACCTTTTTTTATATTTTGTATTAATAACAAATTATAATTTAAAATTAAAATCAAACAAACAAATGAAAAAGTTATTAGCAATTGCCCTGATCGCAACATCTTTCGTAGCATGTAATGATGCTGAAACAAAAACTGAAGAAACAACAGTATCTGATACTACTACAGTAGTAGCTCCTGCTGCTCCAGAAACTGTTACAACCATTACAGATACAACTGTTAAAACTACAACAACTGTTACCCCAGCAGCTGATACAACTAAAAAATAATTAGTTGTTTCAAATAATATTTGATCCTTGCCGTTCATTTATTTATAAAATTCTTTATTTGGCAAGAAATTGATTGAGCCACCAGGTGTCACCGGGTGGCTCAATCTTTTTGTATTTACATTGGTTGTACCTATTTTCGCAGGCACCAATGTGAAAGAAGCTTCACAAAACTGTCAATTTTATTTTTATAATAATTAATGGCGCTGTAGTTATAGTATAAATTATGACCAAAGTAAATTAGATTTATATATAATATCCCGGCTAATAGCTGGGATTTTTGTTTGTATTTTTTTTAAATGAATATTAATCATTGGTTTGGGGTTGATTGGTGGATCAATGTCTTTGGCATTAAGAAAGAAAGTCAATTTGAACAATATTTTTTTGGGTTGATCATGATTCCGCTCATTGTAATACCAATGTGATTTTTAAAATATGCCAATATTTAAAAAATCTTACAGTGGTTTATGCCGATGGTATCAAACAAATGGTACAATGAGGCGAAGCTGATATTGGACTATATTGTTTGTCCAATCGGTATAAAGATGCATTTGAAATTGGCTTGGTTAATGAAGTCAGGGATTAGAAACTGCAGTAAAATTTGATAAAGAAGAATCTGATGACGATGCGGTAAAACTGCTAGAAAGTATATATAAACTTTTGGGAATGCACATTGTTTATATGAATGCGGTTTCGATTGATTTATATACAGCTTATATCAGTCATGTTTCGCATATAACCTCATTTGCATTGGCAAATATCGTTTTGGAAAAAGAAAGGGAAGATAAAAATATTTTAAATTGGCTTTTTGGGGAATTTGGGCGTATCGTAAGGCTTTTCAACAGAAACTCTGAACGAGGGTTCCGATTTTAAAACAAAATAAAGAAAATGTGTTGGATGTTTTAAACGAATATATTGTTTGGATAAAAAAAATTAAAATCACCCTTGAATGAAGTGATCATGGATCGCTGGCTGAATTGATTCAATATGCAAATACTATCAAAAGAATCTTAAAATAAACTATAATGAACTTCCGTGAG
Organism: Ferruginibacter sp.; assembly: GCA_031422055.1. Taxonomy (GTDB): domain Bacteria; phylum Bacteroidota; class Bacteroidia; order Chitinophagales; family Chitinophagaceae; genus Ferruginibacter. The sequence goes on along the minus strand of JANOPU010000288.1, from coordinate 273 downwards.
GCTAAAATAAATGATATTAAGCAGATTCAGATAGTCAGGAATGCTGTAAAAGAGAATATGCTGTCAGACCCTGCATTGGTAACAGATAAGGATTGCGAAGATTATATGACTATTCGTGGAAAAGCATGGGTTTGCGAAGTAAATGAATGTATTATCGGGTTTGCTTATATTGATATAAAAGAAAATAATATCTGGGCATTATTTGTTACACCCGAATATGCTGAAAAAGGGATAGGAAAAACATTACATAAAATAATGCTTGACTGGTATTTT
>JANOPU010000287.1:0-2833 GCA_031422055.1 Ferruginibacter sp. | reverse complement strand
GGCCCCATGTAACCGAAGCCGTGAGCATCGTCTATTAAAATGCGGAACTCGTAATTTTTCTTCAGGGCAATGATCTCTTTTAAAATTCCCTGTTCCCCGTCCATTCCAAAAACCCCTTCGGTGATGAGTAAAATACCACCGCCGTTTTTAGCAGCTAATTCTGTTGCTCTCTGCAATTGTTTTTCGCAATCTTCAATATCATTATGTTTGAATGCATAACGGTGCCCCATGTGCAGGCGCACACCATCCACGATACAGGCATGTGCTTCTGCATCATACACGATCACATCACGGCGGTTCACCAATGCATCTATACAACTCATGATACCCTGGTAACCGAAGTTTAGCAACATGGTATCTTCCCGGCTTACAAATTTACTGATCACTTTTTCCAGTTCTTCATGTTTGCTGCTGTTCCCACTCATCATCCTGGCACCCATCGGGTTGCCCATACCATATTTAGCAGCAGCTTCGGTATCCACTTTTCTTACTTCGGGATGGTTTACCAACCCAAGATAGTTATTCAAACTCCACACGATCATATCCTTACCTCTGAATTGCATGTGAGGGCCCAGTTCGCCTTCCAGTTTTGGAAATGCAAAATAGCCATGTGCCCTGTCCATATGCTGACCAAGAGGGCCACCGTCTTTCACTAATTTTTCAAATACGTCCATAAGTATTTACTATTTAAGAATTAATACAGTCAAGTTGAATATTGTTAAAAGCCTTGTTATATTAGAATGCTGCAAAATTAAGGCATTGATATCAAAAACTGTAACCCGGACTTAACAGCTATGAACGAATATTAAAGCATAAGTTTGGGAGTATATTTACAAATCTCAATCAGAAAAGATGAAAAGAAAAATTCTGTTCACAGTGTATCTTTTTTTTATTTCTATTACCGGTTTATTTGCACAGCAGTTGCATATAAAAGAAAGGATGCAAATTAATGGAATCGAAAGACCAAAACTGGTTGTTGGACTTGTGATTGACCAGATGCGCTGGGATTATCTGTTTCGTTATTATAACCGTTATGGAAATGGCGGATTCAAGCGGCTAATGAATCAAGGCTTTTCTTATGATAATATGTTTATTCCTTATACACCTGCTGTAACTGCATCCGGACATACCTGTTTATACACTGGTTCAGTTGCATCAGTAAATGGAATTGTTGGCAACGACTGGGTTGAAAGAGACAGTGGTATTGATATGTATTGTGCACAGGATAAATCAGTAAATACGGTTGGTAGTTTTTCAAACCAGGGGCAAATGAGCCCGAAGAATATGTTGGTAACAACAATAGGAGATGAGTTGAGGCTGGCAACAAATTTTAAAAGCAGGGTCTTTGGAATTGCTTTAAAAGACAGGGGCGGAATATTTGCTGCAGGACATAGTGCCAATGCCGCTTATTGGTTTGATGACAGTACCGGCAATTGGATCACAAGTACTTATTACATGAACAATCTGCCCAATTGGGTAAGCAGTTTTAATAACAGTCGTAAAGTGGATTCAATGATGCGGGTAGACTGGAACCTGTTGTATGATATTTCAAAGTATGATCAGAGTAGGGCTGATGATGAGAAATATGAGCGCCCCTTACAGCATGAAACAACAGTTACGTTTCCACACAGTTACCGTTCATTGATCGGCAAAAATTATTACCCTTTCAGGCAATCACCTTTTGGGAACACGATCACATTTGATTTTGCAAAAAAAATGATTAAACAGGAAAGGCTGGGAATGAATGGCCAGGCTGATATGCTTTGTGTTAGCCTATCATCAACCGATTATATCGGGCACCGGTTTGGACCCAATTCATTGGAAGTAGAAGATACTTACCTGCGATTGGATAAAGACCTGGAAAGCTTTTTAAATTACCTGGATGCAACGATCGGGAAAGGAAATTACCTGTTTTTTTTAAGCAGCGATCATGGAATACCACAAGTGCCTGATTTCATGAAGGAAAATAACATGCCCGGTGGCAGCTTAAGAAAATCAGACCTGAAAAAAGAACTGAATTTGTTATGTGTACAAAAATTTGGGGTAAATAATTTGATAAAAGCCATTCATGACTATCAGGTTTACATTGACAATTTTTTAATTGATTCTGCCAAACTGGATGTTGGTATTGTTAAAGCAACGATCATTCAATGCTTAAAAATAAAACCGGAAGTAATAAATGTTTTTGATTACGATTCTTTTGATAAAGTTGTAATGCCTGCTACCCACAAAGAAATGTTTGCAAAAGGATATTATTATAAACGAAGTGGCGACATACAATTCATTTTAAAACCTCAATACTCCGATGTGCTTTCCATTGGAACGGAACACGGTACCATGTATAATTATGATACACATATACCAATGCTTTGGTATGGCTGGAAGATAAGGAAGGGTAGTACTAACAGACAAGTGTACATGACCGATGTAGCTCCAACGATCAGTGCGTTACTTTCTATACAAATGCCTAATGGAAGTGTAGGAAAAGTACTGGAAGAATTGGTTACACCATTTTGAGATTAAAATATATCTTACTTTTAATGATAAGAAATTACCAGGTTTCTTTGAGTTATTGGAAATGTCCCCAAAATTTTTCTTTATTTCTTTTTGCTTCGCCAAAAAGAATACAAAAGGCGACCCGTAATCCTTGCCTGACAGAGGTTATTCTGACAGGGATATACAACCCGAATCCGGGAAGCAGCTATGTTCAACAACTGTACAAAGTAGACTCAGCATTTTAAATTTAAACTCTTTAATAACCTGAGTTCGGGATAAGAAACGAAGAGAAAATTGATTTCTATTAATTGGAATGTTATGAATTTAAGAGTAAAGA
>JANOPU010000286.1:0-4267 GCA_031422055.1 Ferruginibacter sp. | reverse complement strand
AAAAAATACAACTAATTGAAACTTTTTAATAAACATTTAAAAATACATTTTATGAAAGCAAAACTTATCATTGTCACATTATTCATCAGCATGAGTTTTATAGCCTGTAAAAAAGAAAGTGCAACAGTTCCCAATCCAAACATTCAAAAACTGATCGGTAAATGGAATACGGTTTCTGAAGTCACCAATGACTATTACAGTGGTGCTTCTCACATAACCACTTATAATTTCCCGGCAGGTGACTATTCAGAATTCAAAATTGGTGGAAAATTCTACAGTTATAGCAGCGGCTCAACTTTTGACGCAGATTATGGATTCATTAATGCATCAAATATATGGATAGGCTTTACAAATAATTTACGTGAAATAAAGATCTTAACTTCTACAGATCTTCAATTATACCAGAAGACAATCTCAGGTGCAGATTATACTGAAGTAACAACAAATTTTAAAAAGTAGGTTCAAAAACCGATGACTGAATAATGCAATTCTTGAGTCATATACACAAACAACCCAAAAATATATTCAACATTAACATGAAAAATATCTGTTAACAATTAAAACTACATTTCATGAAAACAAAACTTATCATTATCACATTGCTCATCAGTATGAGTTTTATGGCTTGTAAAAAAGAAAGTACCACACAGCCAAAAACCACTCTTGAGAAAATATTGGGAAAGTGGAAACTGGTAACAACAGTTACAAATGATTTCTACAATGGTTCTCCTCACTTAGATACAATCGTATGGCCGGCCGGTGATTATATCGATTTTAGAATTGACGGAAAAGCGTATGGATATAACAGTGGTTCATATGATACCTCTACCTATGGTATCATAAATAACTCAAAGCTCTGGATCGATGATGTTAGCTATCTCTATGATATAAAAATACTGACTGAAGCAGATTTGCAGGTGTATCGGAAAGATATAATTTCTCCAACAGAATATAGTGAAGGAACTGCTACGGCTAAAAGATGAACAGGTAAAATAGCATACATTTATAAAAGCAGGTGATGAATTTCAATCGGGATTTCAAAAATAATAATCTGATGTTTCAACAAAACAAGTTGTGCTTTACCGGATCTCTGATAATAATACTTTTTTCATTATCAAACAGTTCAAAAGCACAGCCCTACCTTGATATTGTAAGCTTGAAATATACAAAGAGCCTAAATACAGGGTTGATGAACCAAAACAAGAACGACGTGAAGCTCCAATACTTCAGCGTAGGCACCAACCTTCCCGTTCAGTTTAAAAATAAAAAAGGTGCACTCATATTCAGTCCATATTTTGAAAAATGGTCCCAGCAGTTCAATGGCAATAAACAACAACATTATTATGGCATCGGATTGCCTGTTACATTATCTAAAAGCATTCCGCATAGTAAGTGGAATATATTAATCACGGGCATCATCAGGATGAATGACAGCAGTATTTATAAAAAAGCAGGCACGCAGGTTGGCGGGGCATTCATTGCGGCATATAAGAAAAGTACCACATTGACCTGGAAGCTGGGTGTTTATATGAATGATGAAAATTTCGGCTTGTTTGTTATGCCGCTGTTGGGTATTGACTGGAGAATAACTTCCAGGGATAATTTATTCGGCATTTTACCCGGTAATCTTACTTATGAACATAAGATAAACAAGCATTTTTATTATGGTGCCAATTTCAGGGCCATAACCAATTCATATGCAAAGACAAATGGTTATTGGCGCATCGATGAAAATCAATTGGGCATATATCTGGATACTTATTTTAATAAAAATCTTGTATTAAATATAGAAGCAGGCCATTCAATATTCAGGAAGATCAGAACCGGTGTAAAAGATGTTTCAAAATATGACGCCGATGTTAATGACAACCTGTATTTTAAACTATCGCTTGCGTATAGAGTGAGGTTTACAAAATAAGCCTTTAAGTGAAATGGTTTTATTGTTGCCGCTGTTTCATCACTTCATACAACACAATTCCTGTAGAAACCGATACATTCAGTGAATCAAATTCTGCTGCCATGGGTATTTGAAAACTGTCATCACATATTTTCATGAGTGCAGGATAAACACCATGCTCCTCTCCTCCCATAATAATGGCACAGGGTTCAGCAAAATCACATTCGTATATTTTTTTAGTGGCTTTCATTTCACTGGCAAAAACTTTAATGCCATTCAAATGCAGTTCATCAACCGTTTTCATCAGACTGCTGACCCTGCATACCGGTATTTGTTCCAATGCACCTGCAGAAGTCAAGATGGCATCTTCATTCAGCGACCCTACTCCTTTATCGGGAATGATAATTGCGTTTACCCCAAAACAAAAAGCACTTCGGGCAATACCACCAATATTCCTGATATCTGTGATACCATCCAGTATTAAAAATAAAGGCACTTCACCTTTATCAACAATAAAAGAAATGATCTGTTGCAGGTCCTGGTACTGAATCTTTGATATTTGTGCCACACATCCTTCATGATTACTGATATTGAACCCGTTCAGTTTTTCTACCGGAACTTTATTGATGGGCACTGAATTTTCCGCTGCGATCTTTTTGATTTCATCTATCACTGGCCCATGAACCGTTGATTGCAGGTATATCCTGTCCAGTTGTTTTCCCTCCTGTATGGCTTTTATCACGGCTTCCCTTCCAATGACCAGTGTGTTTTTTTTAGGGCGTTGATGCTGATGTCTGAAATTTTTCATCATTCAAAATTAGTTTTATTTACATCAATAAAAAACCATAAGCTTTTTAAAACTTATGGTCTTCACAAGTCTCCTCATTTGGAGGGAGACCTGTCTGCCGTCAGGCAGGTTTAGAGGATGCTTTATTTCAATCCAAAAACTCTTTTCACTTCTTTAACTGCATCCAGTTTTTCCCAGGTAAAAAGTTCAACTTTTTTCTTGATAGATTTACCATCAGGTGATGTAAAGGTTTTTTCAACTGTTTCATTCTTACGTCCCATGTGGCCATAAGCAGCAGTTTCGCTATACATAGGATTGCGCAGCTTCAGGCGTTGTTCAATAAAATAAGGGCGCATATCAAAACAAGACATAGCCATTACTTTTTTAGCAATTTCGCCATCCGTTATTTTTACTTTAGAGGTGCCATAAGTTACAACATTGATACTGGTGGGTTGTGCAACGCCAATTGCATAAGAAACCTGAACCAGTACTTCGTCACACAATCCTGCAGCAACCAAATTCTTAGCTATATGCCTGGTAGCATATGCAGCGGAACGATCTACTTTACTTGGGTCTTTACCACTGAAAGCACCACCACCATGAGCACCTTTTCCACCATAAGTATCTACAATGATCTTGCGGCCAGTAAGACCTGTATCGCCATGTGGGCCACCAATTACAAACTTACCGGTTGGGTTGATATGGTATTTTATCTTGTTGTTAAACAGGTGAGCGTATTTGGAAAATTTTGCTTTTACTCTTGGTATAACAATGTTTATAATATCTTTTTTGATCTTTGCCAGCATAGCTTCATCAGCAGCAAAATCATCATGCTGTGTAGATACTACAATTGCATCAATGCGTGTAGGTTGATTGTTATCATCGTATTCAAGCGTTACCTGGCTTTTTGCATCAGGACGTAAATATTTTATTTGTTTGTTCTCCCTGCGCACTGCTGCAAGTTCAAGTAAAATATGATGGGCCATATCCAATGCCAATGGCATATAATTGGCAGTTTCATTGGTTGCATAACCAAACATCATTCCCTGGTCGCCTGCACCTTGCTCTTCTTTCTTTTTACGGTCAACACCCTGGTTGATATCACCTGATTGCTCATGTATAGCTGATAAGATACCACATGAATTTGCTTCAAACATGTACTCACTTTTTGTATACCCGATCTTACGGATAACACCCCTTGCAATTTCCTGAACATCTAAGTATGCTTTGCTTTTTACTTCTCCTGCAAGTATAACCTGGCCTGTTGTTACAAGGGTTTCACAGGCAACTTTACTGGATGGATCAAAGGCTAAAAAATTATCGATAAGTGCATCACTGATCTGGTCTGCAACTTTATCCGGATGTCCTTCACTTACGGACTCTGATGTAAATAAATATGGCATATTGTTTTTTTAAGATTGCAAAGATAAGGGTGTAGCTTTTAAAGAACAAAACCCTTATGTATACAATATATACACAAGGGATTTGTTAGTTATTTCAATTTATTTAATAAGGGAATAGATAATTCTAAATCGCATTTTATAATTTGGGTTTGTACCACTTCCGACCCTTACTCTGCCAAA
>JANOPU010000285.1:0-4684 GCA_031422055.1 Ferruginibacter sp. | reverse complement strand
GTTTAGAAATGGGGAAGCAGTTAATGGTGCTACTTCAGCTACACTGGTAGTAGATGTTGACAACCTTGGTGTATATACTGCAAGTGTAGTAGACGGAAACGGATGTGCTGGTTCTTCAACTGCTTCAATAACAATTTCTGCAGCTGCAAATGCTTTATTATTCATTTATCCTAGTCCTAATAACGGGCAGTTTCAGGTTAGATATCAGAGCCTTGATGGAAATTCAGTGGTGCGTAAATTAAACATCTATGATAACAAAGGTTCAAGGGTTTATACCAAAGCATACTCAATCCTTGCTCCTTATGGCATGATGAGTGTTGATATCAGAACCCAGGGTAAAGGAATTTACAGAGTTGAATTGAGTGATAATAACGGAAATCGTATCGCAACAGGATCGGTTTTAGTGTTATAATATACATACAGATTTAAATATCTTTTAAAGGAGGCCATCAAAACTGATGGCCTCCTTTTTTTAGGCTATTTCTTATATATATTGATGCTCATTATAGTTAGAAAAATTAACATTAAATACATACCTTTGCTGCCCCGTTTAAAAACCCGGGGTTTTATTATGTCTTTTAATATTAACAAACAACTAAACGCAGATGAACAGGAGCCGATAGCATCTAATGCTGAAGAAGCTACTGCGACAACAAATGAACCTGTGGAACAAATTATTGAAACAATGGTTGCTCCTCCGGTTGAGGTAGTAATCGAAACTGCACATGACGATTTTGACTGGACACGTGACAAACGTAATGTAGCAGCATATTCTGCAGATGAAAAAGCAAAATATGACACTGTTTATGATAACACATTTAAACAGATCAATGATGGTGAGATGATTCAGGCAACTGTAGAATCATTAACCAAAACTGATGTGGTTGTAAACATTGGTTTTAAAAGTGATGGTTTAATTTCTTTGAATGAATTCAGGGATATACCGGGAGGTGTAAAAGTGGGTGATATCATCGAAGTTATGGTAGTAGAAAAAGAAGACAGGGAAGGCAACCTGAACCTAAGCCGTAAATCTGCACGAATCACAAGAGCATGGGAAAGAATTGTGGAAGTAAACAAAACCGGCGAAATAGTTACCGGCCTTGTTACCAGTAAAACAAAAGGTGGTTTGATCGTTGACGTTTTTGGAATGGAAACTTTCTTACCGGGTTCACAGATAGATGTTAAACCTGTAACTGATTATGATCAGTTTGTAGGAAAAACAATGGAATTTAAAGTGGTTAAGATCAATGAAGCCATTAAAAATGCCGTTGTATCTCATAAGGCACTTATTGAAAGCGATATTGAAGCTCAAAGGGCTGAAATAATCGGTAAACTGGAAAAAGGCCAGGTACTGGAAGGTACGATCAAAAACATCACTGATTTCGGTGCATTCCTTGATCTTGGTGGATTGGATGGCTTATTATATATCACAGATATTTCATGGGGACGTATCAACCATCCGGGTGAAGTATTGAAAATGGATCAGAAACTAAATGTGGTTGTACTTGATTTTGATGATGATAAAAAACGTATCAGCTTAGGTTTAAAACAATTAACTCCGCATCCATGGGATACATTGGCAGAAAATCTTAAAGAAGGCGAGATCGTAAAAGGAAAAGTAGTAAACATTGAAGATTATGGTGCATTCCTTGAGATTAAACCTGGTGTAGAAGGATTGGTTCACGTAAGTGAGATTACATGGGCAAACACACCTATCAATGCAAAGGAGTTCTTTAAACTGAATGATGAATACGAAGCTAAAGTGGTAACACTTGATAAGGAAACACGCAAGATGAGTCTTTCGATCAAACAAATGACTGAAGATCCATGGAGCACTATTGAAAACAGTTTCCCTGAACAAAGCCGTCACATGGGCACCGTAAAAAATATTACTCCTTATGGTGTTTTTGTTGAATTATCTACTGGTATTGGCGGAATGATACACATCAGTGATCTTAGTTGGTTAAAGCGTTTCAATAATCCAAATGAATATACAAAAGTTGGTAACCAGATTGAAGTGATCATTCTTAACATTGATAAAGAAGGACGTAAACTTCAGTTAGGACATAAACAAATTGAAGAAGATCCATGGAATTCTTTGGAATCTACATTTGCCGAAGGTTCTTTACATGAAGGAACAGTAGTAAAAAAAGATGACAAAGGCGCAGTTGTACAATTGCCATATGGACTTGAGGGTTATGCACCTGCCCGCCACCTGGTAAAAGAAGATGGCAAATCAATTGCAGCAGATGAAATTGCCAGTTTCATGGTAATTGAGTTTGACCGCAATGATAAACGCATAGTATTAAGTCATACCCGTCTTTGGGAGCAGGAAAAAGAAGAGGAAAAGCAAATACTATATAAGGAGAAAAAAGTGGAAGCTGAATCAACCAAGAAAGCTGTAAAAGCTATTCAAAGTAAGGTTGAAAAAACCACCCTTGGTGACCTTGGTATACTTGCAGGATTAAAAGCTAAAATGGATAATGATGCTGCCGTTACGGAAAATAAAGAATCTATATCAACATCAGCTGTTCAAGCAGAAACAACTCCAATTGAGGTGGCTGAAACTGTAACATCTGAATCGGTAGAATCAGTAACTACAGTTGAATCAGAAGTTGTAGAACCGAAAGTTGTAAAAGCTAAAGCTAAAACGAAAGCTAAGGCTGAAGTTGAAGTAAAAGCTGAAGATGAGGTAAAGGCTGAAGATGATAATGCTGATACTGCAAAGGAAGATAATGCACAAGCATAATATTTACTGATCAAAAAAATGAATCCCCCCGTTAATAAACGGGGGGATTTTTTATGCATGAAGAAAACATGATTTTTATTTAATCAAAAGACTCCGTGTTCAAATGAACCTTGGTCATATCATAAAAATGATTCTGTAAATTATGAACATTTATTGGCTGTAGTATATGCCTGGTTTCATCCCGGTACCATATCTCCATTCTTGAAAAATCACCTTCTTTTGAAATGAGTATTCGAAAGGCACCTTTTGAGTATTTAATAGTACCATCATCATTTATATGCTTATGAAATTTCAAATGCATCAACTCTTCTTCATCAAGTGATATAGCAACTAATTGATTTGTTTCGTACCAGAATTCCTGTCCGGTATCCACACATACCTGCTTTTCATTTCCGTTTAAATTAGTCACTTCTCCCCTGCGGCTATCCCCGTCATTATCTGCAATTAAGTAATCGCCAACTTTTACTTCATGGAATTTTATCATAGCTGATCGTTTTATTGGTTATAGCAATTTAATACAAATTTTATTCAGACGAAAAAATAAGTTCATTGTTCTTAAAAACCAGTTCATTGTTCACAGTTCATAGTTTTCTATACTTTAAAGCAGATTCTAAAATCAAAGCCTAAACTATAAACTAAGAACTTGCTTATTATTCTGCCCAACTCATCACATATCCCTTGTTCTCAATTTCTATCGCAGTTTCAGTAAGTTTTAATGGCCTGAATGTATCTACCATAACAGCCAGCTCTTTGGTTTCTTTTGCCCCTATACTTTTTTCAGCAAGCCCGGGTTGTGGGCCATGCGGAATCCCTGCTGGATGTAATGTGATCATTCCTCTGGTAACATGTTTGCGGCTCATAAAGTCCCCATCAACATAATATAACAACTCATCGCTATCAATATTACTGTGATTATATGGTGCAGGTATTGCCAAAGGATGATAATCAAATAACCTGGGTACAAAAGAACAAATAACAAAGGTATCCGTCTCAAAGGTCTGATGAACCGGTGGCGGTTGGTGTACCCTGCCGGTGATGGGTTCAAAATCATGAATACTGAAAATATAGGGATAACAGCATCCATCCCAACCGATCACATCGAATGGATGGGTTCCATAATGTATACCATATAAAAATCCCTGCTTTTTTGTTTTTATGATAAAATCGCCTTTTTCATCAAACGTCTGCAGATTTTCCGGAGTACGTATATCTCGTTCACAAAATGGTGAATGTTCCATCAACTGACCGTATTTACTCAGGTATTTTTTAGGATAACGTATAGGCGAATGTGATTCTACAATGAACAATCGATTTTCTGTTGTATCAAAATGAATCTGGTAAATGCAGCCCCTTGGAATAACAATATAATCGCCATAGCCAAACTTCAACTCGCCATAAGTACTTTTTAATGTACCGCTGCCTTCATGAATAAAAATAACCTCATCCGAATCTGCATTTTTGTAAAAATAATCCGTCATGCTTTTTTGAGGAGCTGCCAATACAATATGACAATCGTTGTTTACCAGGACAGCTTTGCGGCTTTGCAAAAAATCTGCTTCCGGTTTCACATTAAAGCCTTCCAGGCTTCGGTGTTTAAGCATCTTCTCTTCTGCAATCTTTGGTGCAACATTGATAGGCTCATCGCAACTTACAATGGTGGTTGGTGCATGGGTATGATAGAGCAAAGAATAATCATTCGAAAAACCTTCGGTAGAAAATAGCTGCTCAGCATATAAACTACCATCTGGTTTACGAAATTGTGTGTGACGTTTGTGGGGAATGTTCCCTAGTTTGTGATAATGGGGCATGTTTAGTTTATTAGTTTATTAGTAAATTGGTTTATTGGAAAACAATTGAACTAATAACCTTTACACAATGCAAGCATAAGGAAATAATATTTCCAGTTGCGTTTATCGATATGATAAGTAAAATTTC
>JANOPU010000284.1:0-9245 GCA_031422055.1 Ferruginibacter sp. | reverse complement strand
TACATTCAAGGTTTTCCTTTCCTTTATCCTTCAAATGATATTATTTTTACTTCTTAAAACCGTACTACTATTGTTTTACTAAAACTTACAAACTGATTTATGAAAAAGATTCTATTTATTATTTTATCAATGTCTGTCACTTTTTATGCAAAAGCGCAAACTGATGATGTAACTGTTGCCAGGCAATTGGTTTCCAAAACCGGTGAAGCACTTGGCTTTTCAAAAGATGATCCGGATAATTACATTGTCAGCAGCTCCTATCTTGATAAAGAAACCGGCATCCGAATGGTTTACCTCATTCAAAGTTACAAAGGCCTGCCGGTGTATAACCAAATGCTGGTACTGGCTTATAAAAATGAAAAACTGATTTCCAAAGCAGGCAATTTTAATTTTAGTATTGAAAAACTGGTAAATACTAAATCTGCTATTCCTGTCATTGCTGCAACAATTGCAGTAAATACTGCTTTGTCTGACAGAAAATTAGCTACCTCTAAAATGCCGGTCATTATTAATACAAACGAAAAAGGACAAAAAATTGAATTCAATGATATGGGCATTTCCCGTGAGAATATTACAGCAGAATTGATGTGGGTTCCTGTTGAAAAAAGCAACCAATATCGGTTGGCATGGCAGATATATATTATTCCAAATTCAACTTCCGATTATTGGTTGGTAAGAATTGATGCAACTGATAACACAACACTGGGAATGGATAACTTGACCGCATATGATAACTGGGATCATCCGGCGGAAGATCATTTTTCAAACACAAGTTCTGTTTCCTCAAAGGAATTACCAGAGTTATATTATGCAATAAATAATTTATTTGATTTTAAAACAATTTCGAAACACGAACAGCAATTAAATAATAGCCCGTTATTAATAAGTGGAGCAACATACCGTGTCATTCCTTTCCCTGCAGAAAGTCCGATACACCCCGGTGGAAATGCCGCTTTAAGAACGGATCCCTGGACAGCAGCTCCGGGCAATGCTACTTCTTTGAAATGGCATACAGGGCTTACTGCCACTGATTATAATTACACCCGCGGTAATAACGTTTGGGCATACCAGGATCAACCGAATGATAATGCCGGTTCAATAGCTGAATCTGCAAACTCAACAACAACTCCTGATCCATTGACATTTGATTTTGTGCCAAATTTTACTGTTGCACCTATACAGACTACACCGGTGCAAAACCAGCAATTTAATATCACCAATTTGTTTTACTGGAATAATGTGATTCATGATGTAATGTATGAGTATGGTTTTAATGAGGTTTCCGGTAATTTTCAGGACGACAACCAGGGAAGAGGCGGTGCCGGAAATGATCATGTAAATGCGGAAGCACAGGATGGTGGAGGAACTAACAATGCAAATTTTGCAACGCCGGTTGATGGTTCAAGTGGCAGGATGCAAATGTATTTATGGAATGGAACTCCTCAATTGGATGGTGATGTAGACAATGGTATCATTGTTCATGAATATGGTCATGGTATCAGTAACAAATTAACCGGTGGGCCTGCAAATTCAAGTTGTTTGCAAAATGCCGAACAAATGGGAGAGGGCTGGAGCGATTATTATGCATTGATGTTTACTCAAAACTGGGCTACTGCAACATTGAATACAGGATTTAATTCACCCAGGGGGATTGGCACTTATGCATTGAATCAGGCTATAACAGGGTTGGGTATACGTTCTCAAAAATATTGTACAGATTTTACAATAAACAACAAAGTATATTTAACCTCACTTCCTTCATCATCTCACAGCAGGGGCGAAATATGGTGTGCTACACTATGGGATATGACCTGGAGTATTATCAACCAGGTTGGAACTATTAATCCTAATATTTATAATGTAGCCGGAGGTGGTGGTAATACTATTGCCATGAAACTGGTAACGGAAGGGCTAAAACTGCAACAATGCAGCCCCGGTTTCATCAGTGGAAGAAATGCAATTTTACAGGCCGACCAGAATCTTTATGGCGGAGCTTATCGTTGTACTATTATTGCAGCTTTTGCAAAAAGGGGTATGGGAACTCTTGCTGCTGAAGGTTCTACATCAAGTAATACAGATCAGGTAGTTGATTTTTCCGGTGGTGGGGCTTTTGTTACTTTAACTCAAAATGGAATCATAGCTGTTCCCGAAGGACAAAATATTATTTACAATAATAAGGTTACTTCCGAATGTTCGGCACTCAGCAATTATACATTAAGAGATACCCTTCCTTTGAATGTTAGTTTTTTAAGTGCTACAAATGGCGGTACTTACAATGCAGGAACCAGGGTGGTAAGCTGGCCGGTAAATCTCGCTGCATCTTCTACAGGTAATTATGGGTTTACAGTAAATATCAATGCCGGTAGTTATTTTACACCATTATCTCTTATTGATGAGTCAGTACCTACTACAACCATTTCCGGTTCATGGGCCACAGCTTCAACTACTGCAAATGTTTGGACTGCCCATAATCTTAGAAGTAAGAGCCCACCCAATTCATTCTTTACACCTGATGTGGCAATTGTTTCTGATCAAACAATTGCCACGACCAATAGTTTTGCATTAGGTGCTAATCCACCTGTGTTAAGTTTCTGGCATTGGTATAATACGGAATCAACTTTTGATGGCGGCGTTCTGGAAATAAGTACCAACGGTGGGACTAGCTGGGCAGATATTGGAGCTGCTAATTTTACCCAGAATGGATATAATGCAACCATCAGCAATTCATACAGCAATCCTTTGGGCAGCCGGTTAGCATGGTCAGGAACTACCGGCTCCTTTGTTGAATCAAAAGTCAGCCTTGCAGCTTATGCAAACCAATCCAATGTTAAATTGCGCTGGCGTTTCGGTTCAGATAACAGTGTGGCAGCAACAGGCTGGAACCTGGATGATATCAATCTTACAAGTATTGCAAAGGTAAATATGCGGTCTGGTTTGTTTGACAATACCAATACCAGGTTGTCTTATTCAGATACAGTAACCATTATTTCGGCGCCACCTTCAGTATTACTAACGGTAAACCTTAAGCTTTTCTTACAGGGTTATTATATTGATGGTGGCATTATGCAGGATGTGATGAATAATCAGTCTGTACCTTTAGCACAGTCAACAAGTACCGATAGTATAACGGTTGAATTACATCATCCTGCAACCAATGCTTTGGTTGAGATGAAAAGAGCATTATTACTTTCCAATGGGCTGGCTTCTGTTCAGTTCTTTCAACCTGCAGGTCCATACTACATTGCAATCAAACACAGGAATACCATACAAACATGGAGTGCAAACCCTGTAACCTGTTCAGCAGCCACGCCATTATACGATTTTTCATCTGCGGCAAATATGGCCATGGGAAATAACCAGGTGCAGGTACAAACAGGCAAATGGGCAATGTATACCGGTGATTTGAACCAGGATGATTTCATAGACGGTAATGATTTCCCTGCATTTGATTCCGATAGTTTTAATGGGGTGAATAGTATATATGTTGCAACTGATATGAACGGAGATGGTTTTGTAGATGGTAATGATTTTCCCGTTTTTGATGTGAATAGTTTTAATGGGGTATCGGGGATACATCCCTAGGAAATTTATGAAGTAATTGTAAAAGAGATGACAGCTTTCTATAAGATGTCATCTCTTTTGTTATTTTTATACTTTATTGAAATCATAAATTTCAGGTTCATGAAAATTGACAGTTCTTACAATCATTGGGGAATAAAAAAAAGAAATATTCAACCTATAATTATTATAACAGTAGTTCTAATATTTTTTATCAGCATTGCTATTGTTAATGGCCAGAAAATATCTTTTCTGGAATTTGAGAAAGAAATATCAAGCTCCTTATCTGTCGAAGAGTTTAAGGACAATGCCAAAACACATGTTATTTCAGGGAAAGTTACTCAGACTTTCAATTATTGTGGCGGTGCCGCACCACCCAAACAAATTCTGGATAAATTAGCAATACCTGTTCCATATTCAGGTAAGAAATTTTATATCAGGGCTGGCAAATCAAATAACTTAAGATCCCGAATTGTATCAAGTTTTATTACGGGAAAAGATGGTGAATTTTCAATACGTTTATCTCCAGGAATATATTCCATTATACAAGAAGAACAACTAAAAAAAATCAAAGCAAGCGATTATAATAAGACCAATCAGCAAATAGATGAAAAATGCCTGTATGAATGGTGGATGAAACCATATTACATACTGAATGTAAAAAATGCAGATATCAAACTGTTGAACTTTAATTTTCACCACCCATGTTTTATTACAACCGATATTCCTTGTGTATCATATCTGGGTCCATCACCTGGATAATAAAATAGCTGATATATATTATACATATACCCATTTGAAATCAGATCAAATTAATATGAACAAATACTATTTCAACCCATTACGGAATTCAATGTATTGCAAAAATGACCTATCTATTTATTCTTTCTGTTATGAAAGTTTAAAATTTATTCACCAAGCTATCTATGATTGTCAGGTATTAAAATTGTTAATAAAATAATTTTCATAAATTTTTTTTATATATAATTAATCATTACTTTACTTAATTATTAACAATCCCTAATATTAACATTTTATTAAACTTATTTGACGAACAGCCCGACAATTCGGTTTATTCAAAGAATAAGTTAATTTCCAGAAAAATAGTATCCGGATTTTTCATCTCAAAATAATTTATATAAACCATCTTATATTTAAACAAAACGATTATGAAAATAAATCTTCTCTACTTAGTCATGTTTTTTTTAATACCTGTTGTTTCTTATACACAGGATAAAGCAGCACCAACAAAAGACAGGGATGGCGGACCTGCCAGGGCTGCAATATTTGAAATGAACCGTACGAAGGACCCAGCTACCGGCAAAGTTCCAAGAGGTAAATATTTACAGGCTTTGCAACAAACGATCGAATTAAAAAGTGAATCCGCTTCACGAGGTACCGCTGCTTTAACCTGGGAAGAACGCGGACCTGTAAGCGATGTTCCGGGGCCATCTAACGGTAACACAAGGGCGAACAGTGGGTTAGCTTCCGGCAGAATCAGGGCCGTAATGGTTGATTCAACTGATGCTACCAAGAAAACAGTTTGGATTGGTGGAGTAGACGGTGGATTGTGGAAGACAACAGATATTACAGCCACTACTCCAACCTGGACATTAGTGAATGATTACCTGAGCAACCTGGCCGTTGCCGCCATCTGCCAGGATCCCAGGCCCGGGTTTCAGAATATCATGTACTTCTGTACCGGTGAATCTTATTTTAATGCAGATGCCGTGCAGGGTAATGGTGTTTTTAAAAGTATCAATGGCGGAGCAACCTGGTCCTATTTAGCCAGCACAAGTACTTATGTTAACGGTACCCGTATTTTGTGTGATTTTCAGGGAAATATATACCTGGCAACACGGGGCACGGGATTATTGCGTTCTACTGCTGCAAGCGGTGGGGCTGCCTGGACTAATATAACTCCAACCGGTCTTGTTTCAGATATATGCGACCTCGAGATCAGTTCTACCAGTGCAGCAGGAAGGTTGCACGTTGTGTCGGGTATTTTTAGTACACAATTATATCGGTATACTGATATTCCTGCAACAGTTGCTGCTGGAACCTGGACTTCACCGGCAGTTGCTTTCCCTTCTTATGCAATGAGATGTGAATTAGCTGTAAGTGGTTCTACCCTATATGCATGTCCTGCAGATGCCAGTTATCAGGTTCCCACTATTTATAAATCCATCAATGGAGGAGCAAACTGGACTGCTACAGGTGGTCAACCAACTGCCGGATGGGCAAATGGTCAGGGCTGGTATGATCTGGAAGTAAGTATCGATCCATCTAATGTAAGTAACTGTATTGTTGGTGGGCTTGATACTTATAAAACCATTAATGGTGGAACCAGTTGGACGAAAATGTCGGAATGGGTAGGGTTAGCTGGCCAATACGTTCATGCCGATATACACAAGATAGCATGGTATGATGGTGGAAATAAACTGATCATTGCCAGTGATGGCGGGGTCTTTTATTCATCCGATAAAGGAACAACTATACGTGACCGCAATCTTGGTTTGCGGATCAAACAATTTTATTCCTGTGCCATACATCCAACAACAACCAATTATTTTTTGGCAGGCGCTCAGGATAATGGAGTACACCAGTTTAATAATGCAAGTTTAAGTAATTCCATAGAAGTAACAGGTGGTGATGGTGCTTTTGTTGCCATTGACCAGAATCAGCCACAATTTCAATTTGGTTCTTATGTTTTTAATGATTACAGGCGAAGTACAAACGGTGGCGCTTCCTGGTCAAATGTAACACTTAATGGCGGTACCGGGCAATTCATCAATCCTTTTGACTATGACAATACAGCTAATATCATGTATTGCGGTGATAATGCGGGTACCTACCGTAGATGGACCGATCCACAAACGGGAAGTACATCTGCAGTTGTTTCTATAACCAGCATTGTAGGAAGTGTTACAGCAGTAAGTGTTTCTCCATACACCGCAAACAGGGTTTTTTTGGGTACCAGCAGTGGAAGGGTAGTAAGGGTTGACGGTGCAAACACAATTGCATCAGGATCTGCAGGTACCAATTTATCTGCCGGGCTTCCGGGAGGTACAGTGTCTTGTATCAATTTTGGTACTACTGAAAATAATCTGATCTCCTGCCAATCCAATTATGGTATACAGAATGTATGGGTGTCTACAAATGGAGGAACTGCCTGGACAGCTATAGATGGTAATTTACCGGACATGCCTGTACGCTGGTGTATGTTTTATCCGGGTGATAATTCAAAAGCAATCATAGCTACTGAAACAGGCGTTTGGCAAACAGCATTGATTAACGGAGCTTCTACAATATGGGTAGCAGAGAGTGGTTTTCCAACTGTGCGTACAGATATGCTTAAATACAGGGCTTTAGACGGCACCATCGCTGCAGCTACACATGGCCGAGGTTTATGGACTGCACTTATACCTTTGGTAACAACACCTGACATCCAGTTTCAAAATTCATCTCCTTCCTCAACAGAAGCAACAGCCTTTACCAGTGGTTGCAGAGGCTATACAGATTATAACTTCAATATGGTAATTTTAAATCCACCCACCGGTGCTGCCACAGTTACATTAGCCGTTTCCGGAGGTACTGCTTTGCAGAATGTAGACTATGTTGTTACTACCAATGGTAATTTTGCTGCACCAAGTATGGTACTTACTTTCCCTAATGGCGTAACTACACCGCAACCATTTACCGTTCGCATATATGATGATGCTGCTGTTGAAAGTACGGAAACATTTACATTAAGTTATTCCATATCAGGTGCTACCAATGCACAGGCAGGTAGTTCCAATCAAACATTTACCTACAGCATTAATAGCAATGATGTTGCCCCAATCGGTTCCGGCAGCGTATCAGGAGGAGTTGGAGCATATAATATCAACCTTAACCAACCTTTCAGAAGCACATACTTTGATGCAAGAACACAGGTACTTTATACGGCTGCAGAACTAAATGCCCTTGGGTTTAGTAGTGGCAATATCACTTCCATTGGTTTTAATGTGGTAACTAAAGGTAGTACACAGCCTTTTAACGGGTTCACAATAAAATTAAAAAATACTCTTACCTCAGGTCTTGCATCCGGTGCTTTTGAATCCGGTACTACTACAGTGTATACAGGCAATTATTCAACAGTGGCCGGAGTAAATACGATTCCTATCACTCCTTTTTTATGGGACGGTACTTCGAACCTGTTGGTTGACATGTGCTTTGATAATACAACCGCATCTGCAGATGACCTGATACAAGGGGCCACAAGCGGAGCTAATACTTATTTCGACAGGCAGAATACCAATGTAACACCGGGGTGTTCTATAGCAAGTAGTGCATTTGTATTTGGTACTTCTTCAAGACCAATTATTACTTTTGGTATCAGCTTAACAGGTACTGCAGTTTCCACAGCCTTGAATAGTACAAAAAACGTTTACCTCGGTCCCAATAATGATGTATATTTTTATGATGCTGCTGGTGCTGTTTTAGCTCGCATTAAAAACCTTACTTCATTTGATTATGGATGTACCCAGGTAACCATCGACAGGGCAGGAAGCAGTGCAGTACAATTCTGGAATAGTACACCTGCTAATTATCTTTTTTCTAAGACCTGTAAAGTAGTACCCACCAATAATACGAATGCCGGCAATTACGAGATCACTTTGTATTATACAGCTGCTGAAGTAGCAGGTTGGCAATCCGCAACGGGACAAACCTGGGCAGGTAGTACTGTTCAGGTAGCTAAAGTTTCCAACGGGTTCTTTATTCCTGATGTAACACCCGCAGTGCCGCATATAGCTGATGTTTCAACTGTAACTGGTACAAAGGGGACTTTGGGGCCTAACAATACGATCCTTGGAGCATTTAGCAGTACCGGCTTCTCAGGATTTGGAACGGGTGTTCCGGGTTCTGCGGTCTCAAATATCACCGTAAACCTGAAATTATTCCTGCAAGGTTATTATATTGGTGGAAGTACCATGCAACCAGTGATGAATAATCAAACAGTTCCTGCTTCTTTAGCAACACAAACAGATACGGTAACTATTGAATTACATCACCCAACAACATTTGCGCTGATCGATTCAAAAAAGGCTTTATTGTTAACGAATGGAAAGGTTTCTGCAACATTCACACAACCGGCAGGACAATACTACATAGCGATTAAACACAGGAATACGATTCAGACCTGGAGTGCAAGTGCTGAAGGTTTCCCAATAACAATACCACCATTCCCCAATGATTTTTATGATTTTACTTCTGCTGCAAGCAAGGCAATGGGTAATAACATGGTTCAATTAGCAACAGGAGTTTGGGCATTGTTTACCGGCGATCTAAATCAGGATGAATTCATAGATGGAAACGATTTTCCAGGATATGATTTTGACAGTTTCAATGGGGTGAGCGGTGTTTACGTTGCAACCGACATGAATGGCGATGGATTTGTAGATGGTAATGACTTCCCTGTTTTTGACAGCAATAGTTTTAACGGGGTGTCTTCTATACATCCTTAAAAATAAGAAAGTGGGGAGACTTCAACCTCCCCACTTTTATTGTGCGCCATGCATGAGATATTTCTATAAGGTGAAAGTCCTGAACGAGCCGAGTTAGTAGGAATCGTTAGCTAAAGACAAGGGTGTCCACTGCAAGGTGGAATCTGAAGGAAGTCGGCAGCAAAATTGAGAACTGACGAA
>JANOPU010000283.1:0-3058 GCA_031422055.1 Ferruginibacter sp. | reverse complement strand
CATTACAGATCAAAAAAAATGTTCAATATTCTATGATCAATGCTCAATGATACCAGAATCCTGCCTTAAAATAAAAATTGAGCATTGATTATTGAGTATTGATTGCTTTCAGAGGTTTATCCATTTTTGAAGAATAGAATTAAAATATTTTACAGGGATACATAGCATAAAAAAACTTCCACCATTTTTTTGCTTGTGGCAAATGGACAGTGGAAGTTAATTTTTTAACCAACTTGTTAAGATTGGTATCAGGATCGGTTTTTACTTTCTAAGGGGGTACCATATCAGTAAAAAAATCTTTTCCTGGTTTCAGTTCCTGGTTTTTCTTGCCATCATTGCTTTTTACAGCATAGGCAGGATATTGGTTTTTTGGTCTTTCTCGCCATCATCGCTTTTTACAGCATAGGCAGGATATTGTCGGCCCGGCTGAAGCCATTCGGACGGTTTTTTTTATTTATTACGCTGATCTTTTTGGTTTTTCAATTGGATATATAATGATCTTAAGCGTTTCGGTTTCAAAGAAAAATAGAAGTTGACTGATATTGGATAATTCGGTTTTTCTTCTTTCGAGTCAGATATTGGATAACTCGATGTGGTTTTATCAGGATCTTTGGACAATGATTGATATTTAATTCCTATCAATCAACTTCTGACACAAAGATGCGGCACTATTTGTTCATGTACTAGAGCGAACTTGCTCTTTTTTACGGATGAAGTTTTTACCCGATCAACGTATTTGATACGTATTTTCTATGGTTTATTTTACGTGCCGGACATTCGTAAATATACGATTGCGATAATGAAATATTCAGGTAAATAAAAATGCTGCATCGGTTCAGATGCAGCATTTTAAAAGGTTTCAGCCTGAATCGTAGTTACACGACCCTTTTATTTAGACAGGCTTTGTATGATGTCGTATTTGGTAACGATATGGTATATACCACTTTCATCCTTACTTAAAACAGCTCCGTTCTCTTTGTTTATAAAACTACTTAAACGCTCAACAGGGGTATCAAAAGCGACTTCCGGGTATGCTTTTTCCATTACTTCTTTTACAGGCCTTCCTTTGATATCAGCATTATTCAGGATCTTATTAAATAATCCGCTTTCGGATATGGCACCAATATTTCCCTCTCCGTTAAATACCGGAATATTTTCAATATCAAATTGTTTCATCATTTCAATGGCTTCAATAACGGTTTGTCCCGGCGTTACAGTTATCAATCTTTTACTTCCACGTCCGCTGATCAGATCTTTAAATGTCTTTACATCCAAAAAGCCCCGTTCCAGCATCCATTCATCATTATATACTTTACCCACATAACGGCTTCCATGATCATGAAAAATGCAAACAACCACATCATCTTTTTTAAGCTGGTCCTTTAATTGAAATACACCTTGAAGGCAACTGCCGGCACTGTATCCACAAAACATACCTTCTTCCTTTGCTATACGCCTGGCCATTACTGCACCATCTTTATCGGTTACTTTGGTAAACGCATCGATATATTGCATATCATAATTCTCCGGTACAAAATCTTCTCCAAATCCTTCGCTGATATATGGATATACTTCTTTCTGATCCAGTTCTCCTGTCTCAAAGTATTTTTTTAAGAGTGAGCCATAACTGTCTATTGCCCACACTTTTATATTTGGATTTTTTTCTTTTAAATATTTACCGGTGCCAATAATAGTTCCACCCGTTCCGGTGGCAACAACCAGATGAGTAACCTTTCCCTCTGTTTGTTCCCATATTTCCGGGCCTGTTTGTTCATAATGAGCCTCTCTGTTAGCAAGGTTATCATATTGGTTCACATACCAGGAGTTTGGCACTTCGGTAGCGAGCCGTTTCGAAACGGAATAATAGGAGCGTGGGTCTTCCGGTTCTACATTGGTAGGGCAAACGATTACTTCTGCACCTACAGCTTTGAGGATATCTGCCTTTTCTTTTGATTGTTTATCAGTAGTGGTAAAAATGCATTTATATCCTTTTACACAAGCAGCCAGGGCAAGCCCCATACCTGTATTGCCACTGGTTCCTTCAATGATAGTACCGCCGGGTTTTATTTTTCCTTCTTTTTCAGCTACTTCCAGCATTTTTAAAGCCATTCTGTCTTTGATAGAATTGCCCGGGTTGAAATACTCAACTTTTGCAAGTACGGTGCAGGGAAGATCCTTTGTGATCTTATTAAGTTTGATCAGCGGAGTGTTTCCGATTGTTTCCAGAATATTGTTAAGCCACATATCGTTAGGTTTTGCGGCAAAGGTAATAATATAGAAGATACTAGATGCCAAAAAAGGCAACCCGGCCCGGCTAGGATATATAAGATCTTTTTTCAAAAAATATTATATGTAATATCTGAAAACAACAGTCCAAATAAAAATACAGGTATTATCAATAAATAGCTTTTTGGCAGAGTTAATTTTTTTTCTGGATTTTTTAATATTAACACTAAAATAAAAATAAAAAATCAAGCAATAACTAATCCACCTGAAAACGAGTAATGTTAATAAACATATAGCTGTATTTACATGTTTATTTAATATGTTTATGCTCATAAATTGAGCTGTTATGAGAAAAAATCTCCGTTATAAAAATGTACTTTTTATATTGCTATTTTTTAAGATAAGCAATAGCTACTCACAAAGTCTTGGTATCAACAGCAGTGGTTCAACTGCAGCAACTTCTGCGGGGTTAGATGTTGATTTTATAAATAAAGGAATGCTGGTACCCAGGATCAATTTATTATCAACAACGGATGTGATAACGATCGCCACACCGGCTGTAAGTTTATTGGTGTATAACAGCAACACCGGAATTACAGGTACTGGTGCAAATGGAACCGGCTATTATTACTGGAACGGAAGTAACTGGGTCAAGTTAATGGTATTTGGTTCTGTTGTAAGTGACCATGACTGGTATAAAGTTGGAACTACCAATCCTCCAGGTGCCATCACCGATTCTATGTTTCATAGCGGTGATGTTGCTATTGGAAAGAACAGCATTGGTGATGCTTCTCTTGATATTGCCAATACTTCCAATGAAAGCACTATTTCG